>JAHEDO010000367.1 GCA_024641185.1 Burkholderiaceae bacterium
CACGTTGCGCCGGAACCGAAGGAGTACGCGCTGAACCGCTACGATTTCGAGGCCCACCGCCACTGGAAACTCATCGACGATCGCCTGGCGCAAGGCCGGTACATGCTTGGCTCCGAATACGGCATCGTCGACATGGCGGTGTGGGGCTGGGCGCGGCTGATTCCCTACGTGCTGGGCGGCGAGGACAACTGGGCGAAGTATCCGAACGTCAAGCGGCTGCTCGACGACGTCAATACGCGACCGGCCATCGCCCGCGTCGAGAAACTGAAGGCAGCCCACACCTTCAAGGCCGAGTACGACGACGAGGCGCGGCGCTTCATGTTCCCGCAGAACGAGCGTCTGAAGGCGCGCGGCTGAACGCCCAGGCACGCCCGCGCGCGCGCTCGAACCCGATTTCAGGCGGCAGATGGTCGCGCTGAAGCTGATGGCGATTCCCGCGGTGATCTGGCTCGCGAGCTGGGCCGGTCGCCGCTGGGGGCACCGCGCGTCGGGAATGATCAGCGGGTTCCCGGTCATCTCCGGCCCGCTGCTGCTGTTCGTGTCGCTCGACGCGCCGCGCGGTTTCGTCGCCGACACCGCGTGGACCACGATGAGCGCATCGCCCGCGGTCGGCGTGCACTGCCTGGTCTACGCGTGGCTCGCGCGGTTCGCAGGCGACCGGCGTCTCGGCTGGGCGATGTGCCTGGTGGGCGCGTGGACCGCCTACCTGGCGGCGGCGCTCGCGTTCAGCGCGATGGGCGTGCAGGGAAGCCTGGGCGCCGCGCTGGCCATCGGCGAGATGGTCCTGGCGTCGGCGCTGATGCCGCGCAGCGACGCAAAGATTGGCGTGCCGCGGATCCCGGCGACGGAGATCTTCGTGCGCATGCTGGCGGCGATGCTGATCGGCGCGGCGGTGATCCTCGGCGCGGAGACCTTCGGCACCCGGGTCAGCGGGATCCTGCTGGCGTTTCCGATCACCGCATCGGTGCTGCCGGTGTTCACGCTCGCGCTCTACGGTGCGGACGCGACCGCGCGTCTGCTCGCGGGTTTCGTGACCGGACTGATCGGCTTCGTCTCGTACTTCTACGCGTTCGCCGCGCTGGTCGAGCCGGCAGGTCCCGCGGTCGCCTGCGTGGCCGGCATTGCGGCGAGTCTGGTCGCGGTCAGCCTGGTGCTGGGCTGGCAGTCACGGCGCCGACAACGAGGATCGTTCGGCCGCTGATGGGCCCGGCGCGGCCCGGCGAGTCGGGTAGGCGAGACGGGTCAGCGCGTCGACGGCGCGCCGGGCTGGCGCGACGGTTTCGGCACAGATTCGACCGCGGACCGCGTCGCTGCTGGCTGCGTCGCGGGCGCGGCCGCGGGCGCGGGCGCGGGCGCAGACCGCAATGCCTCCAGGATCCTGCGGCCGGCGCGACCGCTCGGCGCCATTCCCAGTCGCGCTTCTTCCGCACGGATCGCCTCGCGCGAGCGCGCGCCGATCATGCCGTCGATCTCGCCGATGTCGTGGCCTCGCGCGACCAGCAGCGACTGCAGTTCGCGGCGCTGCGCGCGCGACAGCCCGGGGTCGTCGGTGGGCCACGGGGCCGAGAACGGCCCGGCGCCGCGCAAGCGGTCCGCCAGGTGCGCGATCGCCAGCGCATAGCTTTCGGCCGCGTTGTATGAGTAGATCGCGTCGAAATTGCGAAACACCAGGAACGCGGGCCCGCTCGGGCCGGCCGGCAGCAGCAGACCTGCGCGCGCCTGCGGCGGCAGCGTAGACGCGCGCGCAGATTCGACCGGTCGCACGCCCAGTGCGGTCCATTCCGACAGCGGTCGCTTACTTCGCCGCCCCGCCAGTGACGCGTCGAAGCGCCCGGGCAGGCGCACTTCGTAACCCCAGGGTTCGCCGCTGCGCCAGCCGGCCAGCTTCAGGTAATTGGCGGTGGAGCCGAGCGCGTCCGGGACGCTCCCCACGATGTCGCGGCGACCGTCGCCGTCGAAGTCGACCGCGGTGCGCATGAAGGTCGACGGCATGAATTGCGTGTGACCGAAGGCGCCGGCCCAGGAGCCGAGCAGCTTCTCCGGCGCCACGTGACCGTCCTGGACGATGCGCAGCGTGGTGACGAACTCGCCGCGAAAGTACGACTGCCGGCGGCCGAAGCACGACAGGGTCGCCAGCGACGTCACCAGCGGTCGATTTCCGAACGACTTGCCGTAGTCGCTCTCGACGCCCCAGACCGCGACCACCGTCTCGGGGTCGACGCCGTAGCGCCGCTCGATCGCCGCGAGCGTGTCGCGCCAGCGGCTCAGCATCGCGCGTCCCTCGGCGATCCGCTCGTCGTCGACGAGCGCCGCGAGGTAGTCCCAGATCGGCGTCTTGAATTCGGGCTGGTAATCGAGGAGCTCGATCACCGACATGTCGGGCTCGAGCCCGCGCGTGCTGCGCTCGAAGGTTTCGGGGGACACGCCTTTGGCGATCGCGTCCTTGCGCAGTCCCGACAGGCAGTGCGCAAAGCCCTCGTCGGCATGCGCGGCGGCGGGCCACGCTCCGAGCGCGAACAGCGCACAGCCAAGCGCGAGCGCCGGCGTGAGGACACGGACCGTCGCCGCAAGCTTGCGAAGCGCGTGCGCCGAAGGATGCGTCGGGTGGCCGCCGGTCGCAGGCGCCTCGACGCCCGACGGCCCGCTCACCCGCCCGGCAAGCGGCGGGAACCGCTCCGTCAAATCGCGCTCGCCGACTTCACCTGTGCGCGCAGCAGGTGCTTCTGGATCTTGCCGGTGCTGGTCTTGGGAACCTCCTCGAAGCGCACCTCGCGCGGGCACTTGAAGCGCGCCAGATGCGCGCGGCAGTGCTCGATCAGCTCATCGGCCAGCGCCTTCGCGGCCTCCGGTGTGGCCGGCACGCGCTCGGCCTTGAGCTCGACGAAGGCGAGCGGCGTCTCGCCCCACTTCGGGTCGGGCCGCGCGACCACCGCGCAGGCGAGCACCGCGGGATGCTTGTACAGCGCGTCCTCGACCTCGATCGAGCTGATGTTTTCGCCGCCCGAGATGATGATGTCCTTGGAGCGGTCCTTCAGCTTCACGTAGCCGTCCGGGTACAGCACGCCGAGATCGCCGGTGTGGAACCAGCCGTCGCGGAACGCTTCGTCGGTGGCCGCGTCGTTCTTCAGGTAGCCCTTCATCACGATGTTGCCGCGGAACATGACCTCGCCCATCGTCTCGCCGTCGCGCGGCACCTCGCGCATCGTCTCCGGGTCCATCACCGTCAGTCCCTGCTGGAGCTGATAACGCACGCCCTGGCGGGCGTTCTTCTCGACACGATCGGCCAGCGACAGCTGCGCCCAGTCCTCGTGCTTGGCGCAGGCCGCCGCCGGCCCGTAGACCTCGGTCAGCCCGTACACGTGGGTGACCTCCCAGCCCATGTGCTCCATGCCCTCGATCATCGACGCGGGCGGCGCGGCGCCGGCGACCATCGCCTTGACCGGCCAGTCGATCCCTCGCTTGAGCTCTTCGGGCGCGTTGATCAGCGTGCTGTGCACGATCGGCGCGCCGCAGTAGTGGCTGACGCGGTGCTCGCGCACGAGCCCGAAGATCAGCTTCGCGTCGACCTTGCGAAGGCAGACGCTGGTGCCCGCGACCGCGGCGACGGTCCACGGAAAGCACCAGCCGTTGCAGTGGAACATCGGCAGCGTCCACAGATAGACCGGATGACGCGGCAGGTTCCAGGCGACCACGTTGGCGATCGCGTTCAGGTACGCGCCGCGGTGATGCACGACCACGCCCTTCGGGTTGCCGGTGGTGCCCGAGGTGTAGTTCAGACCGATCGCGTCCCACTCGTCCTCCGGGTGGAGGTAGGGGCTGAGCGGGTCGCCCTTCTCGAGGAAGGCCTCGTAGCCGATGTCGCCGATCGCCCCGCCGGGGCCGTCGTATTCCGGGTCGTCGACGTCGATCACGTAGGGCCGGCGCGCGCCCTCGGCGGCCAGGATCTTCAGCGCCTCGCCCACCACCGGCGCGAACTCGCGATCGACGATCAGCGCCTTCGAGTCGGAGTGCTTGATGATGAACGCGATCATCGCGGCGTCGAGCCGCGTATTGATGCTGTTCAGCACGGCGCGGGTCATCGGCACCCCGTAGTGCGCCTCGATCATCTCGGGCGTGTTCGGCAGCACGACCGCCACCGTGTCGCCTTCGCCGACCTCGATCGACTCGAGCGCGCCGGCCAGCCGCCGCGAGCGCTCATAGAGCTCGCGCCAGCTCCGGCGCAGCGGGCCGTGGATCACCGCGCAGCGCTCCGGGTACACGTCGGCCGCCCACTCGATCAGGCTGATCGGCGTGAGCGGGACGAAGTTGGCGCGGGTGCGCTCGAGGCCGCGGCGGTAAGGGTTCGGATGGGTCGGCATGGTGTGTCGGCTGCTCCAGGGATCTGCAGGCGCCCATTGTAGGGGGCGGCAAAGGCCACGGCGAGGGAGGGGTTCCTGAGGCCTGCGGCGAAGGCCCCCGGCGGAATCCGCATTCGCGCGATAGACTCGGGTGCACTTGCGCCGGTCCGCCGGCGCCCCCACATCGGAACCAGCGGCAATCCCGCGGAAGGAGAAACCACGATGGCCGTCGAAGCCCTCACCACCGACAAGTTCGATTCCACTGTCACCGGCAACGACATCGTCGTCATCGACTTCTGGGCGCCCTGGTGCGGCCCGTGCCGCGGGTTCGCACCGGTGTTCGAGCAGGTCTCCGAGGAGAACCCCGACGTCAAGTTCGTCAAGGTCAACACCGACGAGGAGCAGGCGCTCGCGGGCCACTTCGGGATCCGTTCGATCCCGACGCTGATGATCTTCCGCGAGCAGGTCATCGTGTTCCAGCAGCCCGGCGCGTTGCCCAAGGGCGCGGTCGAGGACGTGCTGGGCCAGGTGCGCAAGCTGGACATGGCCGAGGTCAAGCGCGGCGCGGTGCCCTACGAGGCGGACGCCGGCGAGGAACCGCAAGCCTAGCGAGCGCTTCGGTCAGGCGCGCTCAGCCCGCCGCGTGCATCGCGGCGAACCCCGCCTCCAGGTCGCCGATGAGGTCGGCCGAATCCTCCAGTCCGATGTGCAGGCGCACCAATGGCCCGCCCGGCCAGGGGTTGACGGTGCGCAGCGCGGAGATCTTCGCCGGCATGATCAGGCTCTCGTAGCCGCCCCAGGAGTACCCGATCCGGAAGAAGCGTCGCCGCTCGCTGAGCGCGGCGAGCTTGCGCGCGATCCGCGCGTCGGCGTGCTCGGCGGCCCCCGAGGTCAGCGCCGCCTCGCCCGGGGCCGGCGCGAGCAGCACGTCGCGGCGCAGCTCGAACGAGAACAGTCCGCTGGAACCGGTGAAATCGCGCCGCCACAACGCGTGGCCCGGATCAGACTCGAGCGCGGGGTGCAGCACGCGCGCCACCTCGGGGCGCCGCGCCAGCCACCGCGCGACGTCCAGCGCCGAGTCCTGGTGCCTGCGCATGCGCACGTCGATCGTGCGAAGCCCGCGCAGGATCAGGAAGGCGTCGTCGCCGCCGACGCAGATGCCCGACTGCCGCACCGCGACCCACAGCGGTTTCCAGAGCTCCTCGCGCACGACCGCGGCGCCCATCAGCACGTCGGCGTGACCGCTCCAGTACTTGGTCAGCGGCAGCAGCGAAACGTCGACGCCCCAGTCGAATGGCCGCGAGAACACCGGCGAGGCCCAGGCGTTGTCGATCATCGAGATCGCGCCGTGGCTGCGCGCGGCCGCGCAGATCGCCGGCACGTCCTGCACCTCGAAGGTGTAGCTGCCCGGGCTCTCCAGGTAGACGACACGGGTGTTCGGCCGCATCAGCGCCGCGATCCCGGCGCCCAACGCGGGGTCGTAGAAGGTGGTCTCGACGCCGAACCGCGTCAGGATTCCCTGAGCGAAGGTGCGGGCCGGCCCGTAGACCGAGTCGCTCATCAGCACGTGGTCGCCGGCCTTCAGGTACGCGAAGAACGCGGTCGCGATCGCCGACAGCCCCGAGGGCATCACCGCCGCCCGGCAGGCGTGCCCGCGGCCCTCGATCTCGGCGAGCGCGTCCATCAGCGCGAAGGTGGTGGGCGTGCCGGCGGTCCCGTAGGTGCTGGCGTGGCGCTCGCCGGCGATCGTGGCCGCACTGGTGACGGCAGCGTCGTCCAGCGTATCGAAGAGCACGGTCGACGCGCGATGCACCGGCAGGTTCGCGGTCTGGATCCGCGTGTCGAAGCGGCGGGCGATCTCGGTGACGCGCGAGGCGAGCGCTTCGTGCTCGGGTCGGGCGGGCTGCGAGCGCTGGCCGGGCGCTGAGGTGGTGTCTGTCGTCATGGCGAGAACATTATAGGCAGCGCGCGATCGGCTAACATCGCGCCGATGAAACGCTTCTCGGACCGGATCGCGCGCGTCGACACGCCGATCATCCCGACGATCGCCGCGATGGTGCGCGCGAACCCCGGCACGATCTCGCTCGGCCAGGGCGTGGTGAGCTACGGGCCGCCGGCCGACGCGGTGGCCTCGCTGCCCGCGCTGATGGCGGACCCGGCGCTCAACAAGTACCAGGCGGTGACCGGGATCGCACCGCTCGTCTCGGCGCTCGCCGGCAAGCTGCGCACCGAGAACGGCTACGACATCGGCGGCCGCTCGGAGATCATGGTCACCGCGGGCAGCAACAGCGCCTTCCTCAATGCGGTGCTCGCGGTCGCCGACCCCGGCGAAGAGCTGATCCTGCCCACGCCCTACTACTTCAACCAGGAGATGGCGATCCGGATGTGCGGCTGCACGCCGGTGCTGGTGCCCACGCGCGACGACTGGCAGCTCGACGTCGACGCGATCGCCCGGGCGGTCACGCCGCGCACCCGCGCGATCGTCACGCTGTCGCCGAACAACCCGACCGGCGCCGTCTACCCGGAGGCCGACCTGCGGGCGGTCAACGCGCTGTGCGCCGAACGCGGGCTGTACCACTTCAGCGACGAGGCCTACGAGTACTTCACCTACGGCCAGGCGCGGCACTTCTCGCCGGCGTCGATCCCCGGCGCGCAGGGCCACACCCTGTCGTTCTACTCGTTCTCGAAGAACTACGGGATGGCGAGCTGGCGCGTGGGCTACGTGGTCTATCCGCTGGAACTCGCCGACGCGATGAACAAGGTGCAGGACACGAATCTGATCTGCGCTCCGGTGGTCTCGCAGTTGCTCGCGCTGGAGGCGCTGAAGAAGGGCCGCGCGATCGTCACGCCGCAGATCGACGCGCTCGGGCAGGTGCGCAGCGCGGTCCACGACGCGCTCGGCGCGCTCGGCGATCTCGTGTCCTTCCCGCGCACCGAGGGTGCGTTCTACGTGCTGATGAAACTGCCCGGCGTCGACGACGCGATGGCCTTCAACCGCGCGATGGTCGAGCGGCACAAGGTCGCGACGATTCCGGGCTTTGCGTTTGGGCTCACCGACACGCATGCGGCGAACTACCAGCGGCTGTCGTACGGCGCGCTCGACGCGGCGACGGTGGCCGAGGGCGTTCAGCGGTTCGTGGCCGCGGTGCGGGACTGGTACCGCTGAGCGACCGCCCGCGCGGCCAGGTCGCACCCGATCACGATCGAATCCGCAGGGCCGCGCGGCACGCGCGTGCCCGATCGAACGGTCAGCCGGTGAGGGTACGCGGGTCGGTGTACTCGTAGCCCAGTGCCTGCGCGACCGCGGCGTACGTGACCTTGCCCTGCGCGACGTTGAGCCCGTCACGCAGATGCGGGTCGTCGGCCAGCGCGCGTTTCCAGCCCTTGTCAGCGAGTGCGAGCACGAACGGCAGCGTCGCGTTGTTCAGCGCGAAGGCGGAGGTCCTCGCGACGCCGCCGGGCATGTTCGCCACGCAGTAGTGGACGATTCCGTCGACCAGATAGGTCGGTTCGTCGTGGGTCGTCGGCCGCGAGGTTTCGAAGCAGCCGCCCTGGTCGATCGCGACGTCGACCAGCACCGCGCCCTTCTTCATCCGGCCCAGCATCTCGCGCGTCACCAGGCGCGGCGCGGCGGCGCCGGGCACCAGCACCGCACCGATGACCAGATCCGCGGCCAGCACCTCGCGCTCGACGTTGTCGCGGTTCGCGTGCTTGGTGATCACGCGGGCGCCGAAGCGCGCGTCGATCCTGCGCAGCGCGTCCAGCGAACGGTCGAGCACCACGACGACCGCGCCCGAGCCCACCGCCATCAGCGTGGCGTTGGTCCCGACGACGCCCGCGCCGATGACGACGACGCGCGCCGGCGCGACGCCGGGCACGCCGCCCAGCAGAATCCCCATGCCGCCGTGCTCGCGCTCCAGGCAGCTCGCGCCGACGTGAACCGACATCCTGCCGGCGACCTCCGACATCGGCGCGAGCAGCGGCAGTCCTCCGCCGGGCTGAGTCACCGTCTCGTAGGCGATGCACACCGCACCGCTGGCCACGAGTTCGCGCGCCTGGTCCGGATCGGGCGCGAGGTGAAGGTAGGTGAAGAGCACCTGGCCCGCGCGCAGGCGCGCCCGCTCCACCGCCTGCGGTTCCTTGACCTTGACGATCAGTTCGGCGCGTGCGAACACCTCGTCGGCGGACGCGACGATCTGCGCGCCGGCTGCCCGATAGGCGTCGTCCGCGGCGCCGATGCCGGCGCCGGCGCCGGTCTGCACGAGCACCTCGTGCCCCGAGGCAGCCGCCTCGCGTACCGACGCCGGGGTCATGCCGACGCGGTATTCGTGGACCTTGATCTCTTTCGGAACGCCCAGCAGCATTGCCTCTCCTTGAATGAATGCCGCGCGGTCAGGCGATTCGCCCGTACCAGGCGACCGACAACCCCGCCGACAGCAGCGCAAGGACTGCTGCTGCTGCTGCGAAGAACGACGATATCTCGGTCTGCTTCCTCTCGAGCACGAGCTTCGAGCTCAGCCCCTGATAGATATTGCGCAGGGCGGCCTCGCTGCCGGCGAAGAAATACTCGCCGTGCGTGAGCTCGGCCACCGCCTTGAGCGCCTCCTCGTCCAGCTTCATGTACGCCGACCATCCGCCGAGGTCGACCTCGGCACCCTCCTCGGTGCCGAAACCGACGGTGAAGACCCGAACCCCCCGTTCGGCCGCCAGCTGCGCCGCGTCGAGCGGATCGGGGCCGGTGGTGCGCCGCCCGTCGCTCAGCAGCACGATCGCCACCGACGTGTCCGATCCGGCGGGCACCGGCTCGAACGGCCTGGCCTCGGCCTTGCGCGCCTTTTCCGCGGCCTGAGGAACGGTGGCGCCGTGAGGCCCGGCTGTCCCGTGGCGCCCGCCGGGCCCGAACAGCGCCGCCCCCAGGTCGGAGATCTGATCCGGGAACAGCGTCGCCAACGACACGATGATCGCGCTGCCGGTGGCGGTGGCCCGCTGCAGCTGGAAACGGTCGATCGCGCCGACCAGGTCTTCGCTGTTGCGCGTGGGAGGCTGCGCCAGCGAAGCGGTGCCGGCGAACGAAACGATGCCCACGCGAAGCCTGGGCGGCAGCTCCCGCACGAAGGCCTTCGCCGCGTTCTTCGCCGCGGTGAAGCGGTCCGGCTCGACGTCCTTGGCACGCATGCTCAGCGACACGTCGACCGCGAGGATGATCGTCTGCTGGTGCGAGGGAAGCGTGATCATCGCAACCGGCCTTGCCGCGGCGACGATCGCGGCCAGCAGCGACAGCGCCAGGAGCGCCGGCGGCAGGTGGCGCCGCAGGCTCGCGACGCGACCTGCAGTGCCCTGCTCGACCATCAGGTGTCCCAACGCCGCGACCGCGGTCCGGCGTCGGCGCACGAGCAGCACATAGCCGGCGACGAGCGCGGGAACCGCGCCCAACAGCCAGAGCATCTCGGGCCACTGAAACCTCAAGTTCCATCCTCCGTCCGGCGCGCGACTCGCCCGCCGCAGACTCTAGCACCGGTCGCGCGGGTTGACAGTCGGCCGGGCGCGTCCGATGCTGCGCCGATGCGCGTGCCCTCGGCCGTCTTTCACCGCCCAGGCGACCCGCTGTCGATCGAGCCCATCGAGCTCGCACCGCCGCAGGCCGGCGAGCTCCTGGTCAGGATCGAGGCGGTCGGCCTGTGCCGCACCGACTGGCACGTGATGCAGGGCGAGCGGCGCGTCGCGATGAGCCCGATGGTCCTGGGCCACGAAGGCGCCGGCATCGTCGAGGCGCTGGGCCCGCAGGTCGACGGCATCTCGGTCGGCGACCATGTGGTGCTGACCTTCATTCCGGGCTGCGGGACCTGCCGCTGGTGCCGCCAGGGGCGCGAGCACCTGTGCGCGCTCGGCCCGCGGATCACCCAGGGCCCGCAGGTCGACGGCAGCTACCGGCGCAAGGACATGGCCGGGCGCGACGTCGGCGCGTTCTGCATGATCGGCGCCTTTGCCCAGCACACGGTGGTGCACCAGGCATCGGTCGTGGTGATCGACCGGGACCTGCCGTTCGACCTCGCGAGCCTGGTCGCCTGCGGCGTGCCGGCGGGCATCGGCGCCGCGCGCCACCGGGCGCGCGTGCGGACCGGCGACTCGGTGCTGGTCGTCGGCGTCGGCGGCGACGGCATGAACGTGGTGCAGGGCGCGCGACTGGCCGGCGCGGGCACGATCATCGCGGCCGACATCGTCGATCGCAAGCTCGAGTGGGCCCGCGCGTTCGGTGCGACGCACACGGTGAACAATGCGGACGACGACCTGGTCGCCGCGGTGCAGGCGCTCACCGACGGCGTCGGCGTGGACCACGCTTTCGTCTGCGTCGATCCGCCCCGCACGCTGTTGCCGGCGTTTCGCGCGACCGCGAAGGCGGGCAACGTCGTCGTGACCGCGCTCACGCCTGCCGAGGAACTCACCATGCCGATCCCGCCGTTGGAACTCGTCACCTCGCAGAAGGCGCTGATGGGATCGGTATACGGATTCGCGAGCCCGCGGGTGCAGATCCCGGAACTGATCGCCCTGCACCGCCAGGGCACGGTGCGACTGTCGGAACTGATCACGAGGCGCTACCCGCTGGAGGCGATCAACCAGGGCTACGCGGACCTGATCGCCGGGCGCAACCTGCGCGGAGTGGTGCGGCCCTGGGATTGAGGGTTCCGCATGCCTGCAACGCGTTTGACATTTGCCATTGCCGGGGCCTGAGCCCGTTCTTCTATAATGGGCATCGCTCTGCGCAAAGGCCGCAGAAAAAAGCTAACAGGTCCGAGCAGGGAAGCCATCGATGACCGGCACAGGTGAAGCACGTACGATTCACGGCAGTTCCAATGACGTCCCGGCCTATCTGGCCGACACCTACTGGTGGGCATACGTCCACCCGCGCGCGGTCTACGTCTTCGAGCGCCAGTGGCTGGTCAATCTGATCCTCTGGGGCAATTTCAACCGGCTGCGCGACGCCGCGATCGACGCGCTCGGCGAGCGCGTGCAGGGGCGCACGCTGCAGATCGCCTGCGTCTACGGCGACCTGACCCGACGGCTGCTCGGGCGCCTGGACGAGAAGGCCGAACTCGACGTGGTCGACATCCTGCCGATCCAGCTGGGCAACCTGGAGCGCAAGCTCCCCGCCGACAAGCGGGTGACTCTCTTCCAGGGCGACAGTTCGGCGCTGCAGTTCGCCAGCGGCAGCTACGACCAGGCGCTGCTGTTCTTCCTGCTGCACGAGCAGCCGGAAGACGTCCGCAAGGCGACGATCGCCGAGGCGCTGCGTGTCGTCAAGCCGGGCGGGCAGCTCGTGATCGTCGACTATCACAGGCCCAGCAAGCTGAGCCCGCTGTACTGGCCGATGAAGGGGATCCTGCACACGCTCGAGCCCTACGCGCTGGACCTCTGGAAGCACGACCTCGAGGGTTGGCTTCCCCCCGACGCCCCGATATCGGAGCTTCGCAAGGAGACGATGTTCGGCGGGCTGTACCAGATGCTGAGAATCACCGTCTGAGAAGACGGCCGGCCCGGAAACGGCGACGGTAGCGAACCAAGGAGCCCCCATGCAGGTGATCGAGACGGATCTGGTCGTGGTCGGTGGTGGAGGCGCGGGGCTGCGCGCCGCGATCGCCGCCTGCGAGAGCGACCCGAAACTGCGCGTGGCGCTGGTATCGAAAGTGGTGCCGATGCGCAGCCACACCGTGGCCGCCGAGGGCGGCTCGGCGGGCGTGGTGCGCGCCGACGATAGCCTCGACAACCACTTCGAGGACACCGTGTCGGGCGGCGACTGGCTGTGCGAGCAGGACGTCGTCGAGTACTTCGTCGCGCACTGCACCGAGGAAATGACGCAGCTCGAGCACTGGGGCTGTCCGTGGAGCCGCAAGCCCGACGGAGACATCAACGTGCGCTTTTTCGGCGGGATGAAGGTGCAGCGCACCTGGTTCGCCGCCGACCGCAGCGGCTTCCACATCCTGCACACGCTGTTCCAGACCTCGCTGAAGTATCCGCAGATCAAGCGCTACGACGAATTCTTCTGCGCCGACCTTCTGGTCGAAGACGGCCGGGTACGCGGCCTGCTCACGATCGAGATCGCCACCGGGGAGATGGTGCTGTTCGACTGTGCCGCGGTGATCTTCGCCACCGGCGGCGCCGGCCGGGTCTACAAGCAGAGCACCAACGCGGGCACCGTGACCGGCGACGGCATGGGCATGGCGTTCCGGCGCGGCGTGCCGCTGCGCGACATGGAGTTCGTCCAGTACCACCCGACCTGCCTGCCGGGCACCGGCATCCTGATGACCGAGGCCTGCCGCGGCGAGGGCGGCATCCTGGTCAACAAGGACGGCTACCGCTACCTGCAGGACCACGGGCTCGGCCCGCTCGACCCCTGGCCCCGGCCCAAGGCGATGGAACTCGGCCCGCGCGACCGCCTGTCACAGGCCTTCTGGCACGAGCACCAGAAGGGCAACACGATCGAGACACCGCAGGGGCCCGCGGTCCACCTAGACCTTCGCCACCTCGGCGCGAAGAAGATCCACGAACGGCTGCCGCTGATCGCGGAGGCCGCGGAGATCTTCGCCAGGGTCGACCCGACGAAGGAGCCGATCCCGGTCTGCCCGGCGGTGCACTACACGATGGGCGGGATCCAGACGGACGGGAACTGCGCGACGCCGCTGCCCGGGCTCTACGCCGCCGGCGAGTGCTCGAGCGTGGGCATCCACGGCGCGAACCGGCTGGGTTCGAACTCGCTCGCCGAACTGCTGGTCTTCGGCAAGGTGGCCGGCGAGCAGGCCACGGCGCACGCCCGTGCGCAGGGTCGTCGCGACTCGTCGGCACTGCGCCGACAGGCGCAGGAACAGGAGACGAAGCTGCTCGGCATGCTGCGCCAGGACAGCGGCGACCGTCTGGCCACGCTGCGCGAGGGCATGCGCGACACGATGGAGGCCAACGTCGGCATCTACCGCACCGAAGAAGCGGTGCGCGAGGCCTGCACGACGCTGACCGAGATGCGCGACCGCTACCGGCGCGGCGTACGCCTGGACGACCGCAACCGGGCGTTCAACACCGAATGGCTCACGACGATCGAGCTCGGCTTCATGCTCGAGGTCGCCGAGTCGATGGCGCACAGCGCGCTGAACCGCAAGGAGTCGCGCGGGGCGCACCAGCGCCTGGACGGCTACAAGGACCGCGACGACGAGAAGTTCATGAAGCACTCGCTCGCGTACTACACCGGCGACGGCGCGCCGCGCATCGAGTACGGCGACGTCAAGATCACAAAGTCCAACCCGAGGGCGCGCGTCTACGGGGGCGAAGGCAAGAAGGCGGACCTCACATAGGGCCCGGCGATCCGTCGCCCGACCCCGCCCGACCCCCAGGGAGAGAACATGGCCGAGACAAGAACGATCACCATCGAGTGCCTGCGCTACAACCCGGAAACCGACAGCGAACCGCGGTTCCAGAGCTACGACGTGCCGTTCACCGACGACATGTCGGTGCTGCAGGGCCTGCAGTACATCAAGGACAACCTTGACGGCAGCCTGACCTTCCGCTGGTCGTGCCGGATGGCGATCTGCGGCAGCTGCGGCAAGATGATCAACGGCATCCCGCAGCTGTCGTGCCAGACCTTCCTGCGCGACATCTTCCCGGCCAAGGTCAAGGTCGAGCCGCTGAACAACTTCCCGATCGTTCGCGATCTGGCCATCGACCAGAGCGACTTCCTCGCCAAGCTTCAATCGGTCAAGCCCTATCTGATCCCGAAGGATCCGAAGCCGGTGTCCGCCGGCACCTTCAAGCAGACGCCCGAGCAGATGGACGAGTACTACCAGTACGCTCAGTGCATCAACTGCCAGCTCTGCTACGCGGCCTGCCCGCAATACGGGCTGAACGACAAGTTCACCGGCCCCGCGGCGCTCGCGCTGCTGCACCGCTACAACGCCGACTCGCGCGACGGCGGCACCGCCGAGCGCATGGAAGTGATCAACTCCGAGGAAGGCGTCTGGGGCTGCACGCTGGTGAGCTACTGCTCCGAGGTCTGCCCGAAGGGCGTCGACCCGGCGCGCGCGATCAACCAGAACAAGATCAACAGTGCCAAGGACTACTTCCTTCGCTTCCTCTCACCGAAAGGAGGGCGCTGAGATGCCTGCGATCAAGACCTACAAGCGGCCGGTGGACGGCTGGTGGCGCCGCAATCCGTTCTACACCTGGTACATGGTGCGCGAGGGCAGCAGCGTGTTCGTGACCGTCTACGCGCTGGTGCTGCTCACCGGCCTGTGGCGGCTCACGCAGAGCCAGGAAGCTTTCGATGCGTGGCGCGCGTCGCTGGCGAGCCCGGTCGCGCTGGTGTTCCACGCGCTCGCGCTGTGGATGTTCATCATGCACACGCTGAGCTGGTTCAACGTGATGCCCAAGACGATGGGGTTCGTTCGCGTCGGCGGCAAGCGGGTCCCCGACCAGACGATCATCAAGGCCGGAAAGATCGCCGCGGCGGTCTGCGCGGTTCTCGTCTACATCCTGTTCCTGTGGGTGACGCCATGAACATGAAGCGATCGAACAAACCGATTTTCTGGTCGCTGTTCGGTGCCGGCGGCATGCTCGCGGCGCTGTTCGGACCGGTGCTCGTTTTCATCACCGGCATCGCGGTGCCGCTGGGCCTGGGCGCCTCCAAGGACGCGATGAGCTACCAGAACGTGCTCGCGCTCGCGCAGAGCGGACTCGGCAAGCTCGCCCTGTTCCTGGTGATCACGCTCTTCCTGTTCCACGGCTGCCACCGCATGTACCACTTCGTCCACGACTTCGGCGTGCACGTGAGCCCCGCGATGAAGGCGGCGTTCCACGGCTTCGCTGCGCTGGGCTCGCTCGCCGCGCTGGTGCTGCTGATCAGGGTCGGCTGAGCGCGCGCTGCGGCGCCGGACGTCGGCGCCGTTGCGCGCTGGCGTCGGCGAGCGTCAGCGCCAGAACTCCACCACCGCCCGCCCCTCGGACCTGCCCTCGAGCATCGCCTGCATGCGCTCAGGCAGTTCGTCGAGCGGGATCAGCCGCGTGTTCTCCTGCAGCCCGGCGGGCTTGAGGTCGCCCGCGAGCCGGCTCCAGAGGTGGCGCTTCAGGTCGATGTAGACCATCACGTTCACGCCGATCAGCCGCACGCCGCGAAGGATGAACGGCAGCACACTGGTCGCGAGTTCGTTGCCCCCCGCGTTGCCCAGGCTGGCGATCAGGCCCTTGTTCTGCATGCTGCGCACGACCCACGACAGCTGTGCGCCGCCGACCGAATCGATCGCCGCGCCCCACTGGGCCTTCTCCAGCGGCCGGCCCGAATCCTCGAGCTCGGCCGAGACGATGACGCGCGCGGCGCCACGCGCCTTCAGGCGCGCGGCCGCGCCGCGCTTGCTGGTCAGGGCGACCACCTCGTAGCCCTTGCCCGCGAGCATGCCGACCGCCATGCTCGCGACGCTGCCGGTCGCGCCGTTGACCAGCACGGGCCCGGCGTCGGGCGACATACCCTGGCGCTCGAGCAGCTCGATCGACAGCGCGGCGCTGTAACCGGCCACGCCGATCGCGCCGGCCTCGAAGGCGCTCATGCCGTCGGGAAGCGGCAGCGCCCAGTCGACCGGCACCCGCACCTGCTCAGCGAAGCCGCCGTCGTGGTCCACGCCCATGCCCATCGAGTGGGCGATCACCGTGTCGCCCGGCACGAAACGCGGGTCCTCCGAGCGCAGCACCTCGCCGACCACTTCCAGGCCGCCGATGCGCGGGAACTTGCGGATCACCTTCCCGGCGGTGGTGCCGGCAAGCGCGTCCTTGTAGTTGATGCCGGCATAGCGCGAGCGGATCACCAGGCTGCCCGGGCTCAGCGCCTCGGGCGAGAGCTGCGTGAGCGCACCCCAGACGCGGGTGCCGTCGCTCTCGACGCGGTAGGCGCGGATCGTTTCGGCGGCGCCGGAGCGGGCTTGATCGTCGGCCGCGGCAGTGCCGCCGGCCGCGAGCGCGTTTGCCTGACGCGTGTCGGATTTCTGCATCTCAGATGACTCCTTGCGCTCTCAGTGCTTCGATCTCCTCGCTCGACAGCCCCAGCGAGCGGTAGAACTCGCCATTGTGCTCGCCCACCGCGGGACCCGAGCGCTGCTGCGGCGCGGTCCGTCCGACGACACGCGGCACCACTGCCGGCGCGGGCACGCTGCCCAGGTCGGGGTCGGACAATCGAACGATCGCCTCGCGGGCGATCACCTGCGGATCCTTCACCACCTCGGCGATCGAATTGACGCGACTGAAGGGAACGCCGGGCGGCTCGAGCGCGGCCGCGATCTGCGCGTAACTGCGGGCGCCGAACCACGCGACCAGGACTTCGTCGAGCACCGCGCTGTTGCGCACGCGTGCCGGATTGGTCGCGAAGCGCGGATCACTGGCGAGCTCGGGCGTGCCAAGCGCCTGGCACAGCCTCAGGAAGATCGGGTCGGACGAGGCGACCAGCGTGAACCACACACCGTCGGCCGAGCGGTACATGTTCGACGGCGCGGTGTAGGTCGCGCGATTGCCGTTGCGCGAGCGGGCGACGCCGAGCTGCTCGTATTCCACCGGCAGCGGTTCCAGCACGCGCAGCAGCGCCTCGGTGGCCGAGAGGTCGATCTCGACGCCGGGCGCGTCCGGGTCGCCGCGCAGCCGGGCGATCTCGGCCAGGATGCCGAGCCCGCCGAACAGACCGGCGATCATGTCGCCCATCGGGAAATTCATGTGCATCGGCGGGCCGTCGGCCTCGCCGGCCAGTTGCGCCAGCCCGCCCATCGCCTCGAAGACACGCGCGAAACCCGGCTTGTCCCTGTAGGGGCCGGTCTGCCCGAAGCCGGTGAGCCTGAGCACGATCAGCCGCGGATTGGCCGCGAACAGCGTGGCCGCGTCCAGACCCCAGCGGTCCATCGTGCCGGTGCGGAAGTTCTCCACCAGCACGTCGAACTCCGGCAGCATCCGCAGCAGCAGCGCGCGGCCCTCGGGCTTCCTGACGTCGAGGGTGATGCCGCGCTTGCCGCGGTTCGTGACCTTCCAGTAGAGCGCCATGCCGTCCTTCACCGGCGCCAGTCCGCGCAGCGGGTCGCTGCCGTCGGGGAGCTCCAGCTTGACGACCTCGGCGCCGTAGTCGGCGCACAGGCTCGCGGCGAAGGGCGCCGCGAGAACGGTCGCCATGTCGAGCACGCGAACGCCCCCGAGCGGCTGACGGCGGCGTGCGTCCTCGATGGCTGACTCGGTCGGCTCCGACATGCACGGCTCCTGTGGTTGATCGCCGGGGAGGCCGCCTGCCCGTTCGGCGGCGGGGGCGGGCGCGGGCACGAACTCGGGCCCGGAGTCCGGAGTCCGGAGCCCGGAGTCCGAAGTCCGGGCCCACGCCCAGTCCCAGGCCCGCGGGCGCAGTCCGAATATGTGACAGAGCCGTCGAAACATGCAAAGCTGCCGTTTCGCTGTGCGAAACACTCGACTCGAAATCTTGACCGCCGTGGGGAGGCCCGCTCAGCATCAGCGCCACCGGACCGACTCCCGCCAACGATGCCCGACAAGCCACCCATTCCCGGCCTGGCCCACTCCTCCGAGTTCGCCGGCGACCGCCAGTTCGCGACGAACCTGTCGCGCGGCCTCGAGGTGCTGCGAGCGTTCACGCCCGACGCACCAGTGCTCGGCAATCGCGACATCGCCGACCGCACCGGGCTCCCGAAGGCGACCGTCTCCCGGCTGACCTACACGCTGATGCTGCTCGGCTACCTGGGCCGCGTGGAGCCGCTGCAGAAGTACCGGCTCGGCGCGGGCGTGCTGTCGCTGGGTTACCCGCTGCTTGCGAGCATGCCGGTGCGCCAGCTCGCGCGCGGTCGCATGGAACGCCTGGCCGAGCAGACGGGCTGCACGGTCAATCTGGGAATGCGGGATCGTCTGAACGTGGTGTACATCGACACCTGCCGCGGCGACCGGTCCAATACCTACCAGCCCGACATCGGCAGCACCGGTCCGCTTCTGACGACGGCGATCGGCCGTGCGCTGCTGCTGGGCAGCCCCGCGGCAGAGCGCACCGCGATCCTGAACCGGCTCAAGGTCGACGACCCGCGTCGCTTCGTCGCCGATGCGCCGCGCTGGGAGCGCGACGCACGCCAGTTCGCGAGCCGCGGATTCTGTCTGAGCAAGGGGGACTGGCGTCGCGACGTGTACGCGATCGCGGTGCCGATCCGCCAACCCCTGCCGCAGGAGCGCGTCGCGCTGAACTGCACGATGTCCGCGCACCGGCTGCGCTCTCGCGACGCGATGGAGCGCGAGTTCGCCCCGCTGCTGCTCGACGCGGCGCGCGACGTCGAAGCCGCGAGCGGCATCCGGGGACCGTGATCCGAAACCCCGAACAGGACCCGACATGATCCGTGACCCCGGCCAGATGCGCAGCCTGCTCGAGAGAATCCGGCGCTTCGTGCTCGATGTCTGCATCCCCGCAGAAGTCGACATCGACCGCAGCGACGAGATTCCCGAGCCGCTCGTGCAGCAGATGCGCGCCCTGGGCCTGTTCGGCCACAGCATCCCCTCGGAATATGGCGGCGGCGGACTCAGCACCGAAGAGCTGGCGCTGGTCAACATCGAGATCTCGCAGTCGGCCACCGTGTTCCGTGCCCGCTTCGGGACCAACACCGGCATCGGCTCGGAATCGCTGATCGCGGACGGCACCGAGGAGCAGAAGCGGCGCTACCTGCCACGGCTGGCCTCGGGCGAGATCACCGGGTGCTTCGCGCTGACCGAGCCGGACGCGGGGTCGGATGCCATATCGATGCGAACGGTCGCCGAGCGCGACGGCGACCACTACCTGATCAGCGGCAGCAAGTGCTACATCACCAACGCACCGATCGCCGACCTGTTCACCGTGTTCGCGCGCAGCGAACCCGGCATCGAGGGCGCGCCGGGCATCAGCGCGTTTCTCGTCGAGCGCGGCACGCCCGGGCTGGCGGCTGGTCCCGCGATCCGCAAGCTCGGCCAGCACGGCTCGCCGGTCGGCGAAGTGCACCTGGACCGCTGCCGCGTCCCTGCCTCGGCGATCGTCGGCGGCCGGCCGGGCCAGGGCTTCAGGACCGCGATGAAGGCGCTGAACAAGCAGCGGATCAACCTCGCCGCGCTGTGCGTGGGCCCGTCGCTGCGGCTGGTCGACGAGATGGTGCGTCACGCCAGCGCGCGCCGGCAGTTCGGCCAGCCGATCGCCGGGTTCCAGCTGGTGCAGGCGCTGATCGCGGACAGCAACACCGAGGCGCACGCGGCGCGCGCGCTGGTGCTGGAGACCGCGCGCAAGCGCGACGCCGGCGAGGACGTCACGATGGAGGCGTCGATGTGCAAGATGTTCGCCTCCGAAGCGGCCGGCCGTGTGGCCGACCGTGCGGTGCAGGTGTTCGGCGGCGCGGGCTTCGTCGCGGGCAACGTCGCCGAGCGCTTCTATCGCGACGTGCGCGTGTTCCGGCTGTACGAAGGCACCACGCAGATCCACCAGCTGAACATCGCAAAGCGCACGCTGGCGCAACGCGGCGGGGCGCTGGACACGCCGGCAAGCTAGGCGTTTCGGGCCGCCCGCCGACCAGGCAGGCGCTTCGGCGCCGCGCGGGCCTTGCTGCATACTCGGCGCCTTGGACCGGGCATGGCGTGGCCGGGGCAGTCGGACTCCGCGCCAGACCGACGCTTCGTCACTCCGGCACTCCGACACCCCGACACCCCGACACTCCGACACTCCCGCACCTCGATGCGCATCGAAGACATCCGACGAAGGCTGCGCGAGCACGGCGCCAAGCCCGGCCACGAGCGGCGCGTCCTGCGCCTCTGGACGCACGCCAGGCCTTGGAACAGCGCGCGCAGACGCCCTGCCGACTTCCTGCCCGGCGCGCTGGAGGCCGTGATGCCCGCGCTGGCCGCGCAACTGGACGCGCTCGCCCGCCTGCGCTCCGAGCATCCCGGCGAGGACGGTTCCGCGCGGCTGCTCGTCGAGCTGGCCGACGGCCAGACCGTCGAGAGCGTGCTGCTGCCGCGCGACGGCCTGTGCGTGTCGACCCAGGTCGGCTGCGCGGTGGGCTGCGTGTTCTGCATGACCGGTCGCTCCGGCCTGATTCGCCAGCTGGGCAGCGCGGAGATCGTCGCGCAGGTGGTGCTGGCGCGCACGCGGCGCGTGGTGCGCAAGGTGGTGTTCATGGGCATGGGCGAACCGGCCCACAACCTGGACAACGTGCTCGAGGCGATCGATCTGCTCGGCACCGAGGCGATGATCGGCCACAAGAACCTGGTGTTCTCGACGGTGGGCGACGCGCGCGTGTTCGAGCGGCTCCCGGCCGGGCGCATCAAGCCGGCGCTGGCGCTGTCGCTGCACTCGACGAAGCCCGCGCTGCGCGCCAGACTGCTGCCGCGCGCGCCGCGCATCGACCCGGCCGAGCTGGTCGAACTCGGCGAACGCTACGCGCGCGCCACCGGCTACCCGATCCAGTACCAGTGGACGCTGCTCGAAGGCGTCAACGACGGCGACGACGAGATCGAGGGCATCGCGCGGCTGCTCGCCGGAAAGTACGCGGTGATGAACATGATCCCGTACAACGCGGTGCCCGGCCTCGAGTTCAGGCGCCCGTCGTGGGAGCGCGCAGCCGAGATCGCGCGCACGCTGCACCGGCGCGGCGTGCTGACCAAGCTGCGCCACTCGGCCGGCCAGGACGTGGAAGGGGGCTGCGGCCAGTTGCGCGCACGCGCGCTCGCGCAGCACACGATGCCTGTCGTGGTCGCCCCATGCCCGGTCGCACCGGTCGAGAGCGAGCGCACACCGACCGGTTGACCGCGACGAGCGGGAGCTCGCGGGATTACTGCCGCGTAATCCCCGCCGCACCGGCCCGCGCACTCAAGGCACGATCCTCTGCTGGCGAAACTGATTCAACAGACGCACGAACATCTCCTCACTGTCGACCACGTCGTGAAAGCCGTGCTGCCGCGACTTCGTCACATTGGACATCACGTCCCACTCCGTGGCGAACACATAGTCCCCGAACGGCCAGGCAACGACCTGGTCGAAGCGATACGGCTGCAGCCCGTACCTGCGCACCATCGCGTCCCAGAGCGAAGCCTTGTCGGCCATCTGCGCGGTCAGCGAGATCGTCTGGGGCTCCGCCCAGGGCATCCCGAAGACGCCGGCGATGCTCGGCCACAGGTTGCACCAGCGGAAGTAGTCGCCATTGGTGATGTTGTACGCCTCGTTGGCGCAGCGCGGCTCGGTTGCGGCCCACAGTGCGGCGCCGGCGAAGTGCGCGGATTCGGTGACCTGGTAGATCGACCGCCAGGCGCCTGGTTTGCCCGGAAAGCGCAATGGCAGACCGAGCTCCTTGCAGATCGCCGCGTACACCGCGATCACCGGCACGATGCTCATCGGCGTGCCGGGCGCGAAGCCGCACAGCGTCTGCGGGCGCAGTTCGGTCCAGTCCCAGGCCCTGCCGCGCTGGAAGGCCGTCAGCCAGTCGATCTGGTCGAAGTAGTAGTTGGGTGGCAGATGGCGCGGGTCGCTCTCGCGCGCCGGCGTGCGGAACGGGCCGAGGTGCGTGCCGTAGTACTTGGTGCCGGTGACCAGCACGACACGACGCAGGCCGGGCGCGACGCGATCGATCGCGCTGACCGAGTTGACCAGCATGTCGCGGTTGGCGGCCACGTTGGCCGCGTAGCCGGCGGCCGGGCCGCTCGCCGCCTGGAACGCGGCGTAGAAGACGTGGGTCGCGTCGCCGAGCCCGGCCAGCGCGGCGTCGGTCGCTTGCGCGTCGAGCAGATCGACCGAAAGGTAGCGCACGCCCGGACGGTCCTCGCCGCGCCGGCGCGAGAGTCCCACGACCTCCCATCCGGACTCGGCGGCGAGCCGCTCGACGATGTAGCGGCCGATGACGCCGAGCGCGCCGATGACGACCGCGACCTTGCGATCCGGCGACGCACCTGTCGCGCTCATCGCGCTGCGCCCACTACGCCGACCACGCGCGCGTACGCGCCCAGCGCCTGCGGCGAACGCAGCAGCAGCGAGCCGTCGGCGCGCCGTTCCACCTCGACCTTCGCGGGCGCAAGCCGCAGCCCCGACTGCCGCGTCGATTCAGTCATGCGTGGTCTCCATCGGCAGGGGCAGCGGCACGCCGAGCTTGTCGGCCCATTGGCTCAGCTCCGTGACGATCGAGCCCCTCAGGTTCACGCCACCGCGCAATTGCTGCTCTCGCAGCGAGACGCCGCGCCAGCCCGGAAGACGCACGCGATCCCCTCCGGGGACCGGCGGGTTCTCGACGCAGGCGGTCGCGACCCAATCCATCTGCTCGCGAAACGCGGGCAGACCGCTGAAGGCCTGCGGGTCGATCACCTGAATGAACAGCGTCGCACCGAGGCGGGCGCCCGGATCCGATCGGCCGTGGCCCGCGAGCCCGGCGGTCAGCGCCTCGACCATCAGCGCCAGCCCGTAACCCTTGTGACCCGCATCGACGCCGCCCAGCGGCAGGATCGTTCCCGCGCGCGGCGGCACCAGCACCCCCGGATCATCGGTGGGCCTGCCTTCCTCGTCGATCAGCCACGGGCCCGGCAGCCTGCCGCCCTCGCGCGCCAGTCGGCCGGTCAGCCCGTTGGTGGTGATCGAGGTCGACACGTCGACCATCACCGGGTCGGCGCTCGTCGGAAAGCCGATGGCCAGCGGGCTCGGCGAAAACAGCGCGCGCGTGCCGCCATAGGGCGCGACGCTGCTGCCCGAAGGCGCCGACGAAAACAGCAGCAGCACCAGGCCCTGCTCCGCGACACGCCGCGCGTAGGTCGCGAGACAGGCGATGTGGTGGCTGCGCCGGATGCTCACGGTGCCCGTCCCGAACGTCCGGGCCCGCGCGCTCGCAACCTCGATCGCGCGCAGCGCGAGCCACGGTCCGGGCAGGCGCAGCCCGTCCCAGGTGAGCGCCGCGCCGTGGTCCGCGATCACGACCGGCTCGCCCTGCACCGTGAGGTCACCGGACTCGATCTGGGCGAGATACGACGGCAGCAACTGCAGACCGTGCGTGTCGTGGCCGAGAAGGTCGCCTTCGACGAGGATGCCGGCCACGTCGCGGGCGCGATCGTCGGGCATCGAGGCGGCGACCAGCAGCGCCTGCGCGAATCCGGTGAGCGCGTCGGCGTCGAAACGGCTCGTGGCTGTTCGGGGATCAGGTGTCATCGTCGCTGCGCTCGGCGCTTTGAGTTGAGTGCTCGTTTGAGTTCAGTGCTCGTCGTTCCGGTCCGCGCCGTCGGCGCGCTACTCGACGTCCGGGCTGTCGGGACGCACGTGCGTCCCGAGTATCGCCTCGAAGCGCTTCGCGTAGACCGGCCACACCTCGGGATTGATGAGCCGCGGCGGACGGCCGCCCTTCAGGATGCCCGCCAGCTGCTCGGCGGCATAGCTGGCGGTGTTGCGCCGCGCCTCGTGCGTGACGCCCGCCGTATGAAAGGTCGCGACGAGGTTCTCGAAGCGCAGCAAGGGGTGATCGAGCGGCGGCGGCTCCACGTCCCAGACGTCGATGCCCGCGCCTCCGAGGTGGCCGGAGCGCAGCGCGTCGAGCAGCGCCGTCTCGTCGTGGATGCCGCCGCGCGCGGTAGTGACGAACACGGCGCCCGGTTTCATTCTGGCGAACGCGCGGGCATCCATCATCTTCAGCGTGTCGCGGTCGCGCGGACAGTGCAGCGAAACGAAGTCCGAGCGCTCGAGCAACTGCTCGAAGCCGGCCGATCGCGCGCCGCGCCGCGCGATCTCCTCTTCGGTCAGATAGGGATCGCAGGCGAGCACCTCCAAGCCGAACGCCCGCGCCAGTGCCGCGACGCGCGTGCCGATGTGACCGATGCCGACGATGCCGAGCACCTTGCCGCCGATCTCGCGGCCCATCACGTCCTCGCGGCTGAACCCGCGTTCGCGCCGCAACCGGCGATCGCACTCGCTGATGCGCCGCGACACATCGAGCATGAAGCCCAGCGTCGCTTCGGCCACCGACTGCGCGTTGGCGCCTGCCTGGTTGACGACCAGCACGCCCGCCTCGGTGCAGGCCGCAACGTCGACCGTGTCGTAGCCCGCGCCGCTGGCCGACACGCAGAGCAGGTTCGGACAACGGGCGAGCAGCTCGCGATTGGCGAACCAGTGCCCCGGCAACTCGTCCTTGGCGGACGAGATCTGATACGCGTGTGCCCGCGCGAGCGCGCTCCAGGCCTTGTCGTCGTCGCCTTTGCGCGCGCAGGTTCGCAACTCGATGTCAGGCTCGCGCCCGAGCCGCTCGGCCATCGAAGGGTCGTACCAGACGTCGAAGCGGACTACGAGCTTTCGGTTCGGGGGCATGGCATCTCTTCGTCGACGTAGTGGACGATTGTAACGGCCGCCCAAGCCGTGCTGAAGCGTCCGCCACCCCGTGAAGCGTCGGCCTCCCCGGCGGGAACGCCTTGACACCCCACCGATCCCGCGCCTAGAGTCGGGAGCCAAATAGACACGATAATTCAGAGGAGGTTACGTTCATCATGCGCTCTCCCATTCACGTACTCGCGGCCGTGCTGACGTCCGCACTGCTCGTTCCCGCGGCCGTCGCCCAGACGCCGATCAAGATCGGCGCGATCCTTCCTCTGACCGGATCCGGTGCCTCGTACGGCGTCTGGATGAAGGGCGGCGCCGAGATTGCCGCCGAAGAGATCAACGCGGCGGGCGGAATCGCCGGCCACAAACTGGAAGTGATCTACGAGGACCACGCCGCCGACGCATCGAAGGCGGTCAACGCGATGCGCCGCCTGGTCGACGTCGAGAAGGTGCCGTTCACGCTGACCTCGTACTCGTCGCCGACGCTCGCGATCCAGCCGATCGGCGCGCAGAGCAAGGTCGTGATGATGAACGGCGGCGGCCAGTCCGACAATCTGGCGAACAAGGACTACCTGTACAACAACATCCCGG
>JAHEDO010000013.1 GCA_024641185.1 Burkholderiaceae bacterium
AGCCAGTACATCGTCGACAGATGGCCGACCGGATAGCTCGCCTGCGTGTGCTGCACGAGCTTGGGCTTGGCCGTGGTGCCGGAGGTGAAGTACTCGAGCATCGGGTCGTCGACCGCGGTGGGCGAGGCGCGGGTGAACGCGGCGGAGGCGTCGTGCGACTCCCGGTAGTCCACCCATCCCGACGGTGTTTCCCCCGAACCTGCGTTTGCGACGCAGATCCTGTTGATTCCGGCGACCGCCTCTGACGGCAGTTCCATGAACTTCGCGACGCCGCCGGCATTGGTGACCACGTGACGCACGTTGCCTCGCTGAAGGCGATCGAGCAGATCGTCACCGGAAAGCAGGGTGGTCGCGGGGATGACGACGGCGCCGAGCTTGATCGCGGCGAGCATCGTCTCCCACAGCGGCACCTCGTTGCCCAGCATCAGCAGGATCCGGTCGCCGCTCCTGGCGCCGTGAACGGACAGGAAGTTGGCGACCCGGTTGGAGCGTTCGCTGAGTTGCGCGTACGACAGCCGGGCCTCATCGCCCGTTTCCTCGACGATGTGCAGCGCGGGCGCGTCATTGCCGCGCGCGATCGTGTCGAAGTAGTCGAGCGCCCAGTTGAAGCGTTCGAGTTGCGGCCAGGCGAACTTCGCGTAGGCGGCCTCGTAGTCCGTGCGTTGCGCGAGCAGCAGGTCGCGGGCGGCGAGAAAACGGTCGATGTCGGTCATGGCAGGCATCCGGCGTGGTCAGAGTGTCGATGCACGTCTTCAACTTCATATCACAACCTGATTCTGCCGCGGTGCCGCGCTTGAATTCCCCTGTTGCGAGTCCATAATGAAAAGACAGGATCAATAGTGCGGCTGACTGGCCGCCATGGCCGGGGCCGCGGTTTGGGAGGGGCAACATGAGACTCTTGCCCGCAGCCGTGATCTGTATCGGTATCGGTGTTGCGGCGTCGTTCGCGAATGCGCTGGAGATCGAGCCGTTCACCGCTCAAGCGCTCGACGAAGCCAAGCGCACCGACGCGCCGGTCGCGCTGCAGTTCCACTCGAGTTGGTGCACGACCTGCAAGATGCAGGACAGGGCATTCGAACAGCTGCGCTCCGATCCCGACCTGCAGATGAAACTGCTCGTCGTCAACTTCGACGAGGACCGCTCCACCACGCGGGCCTTTCGGGTGCCCGTTTCCGGCGCAGTGATCGTGCTGCGCGGTGCGGTCGAACGCGCCCGTCTGATGGGTGTGGTCGATCGGGAGCAGTTGCGCGAGGCGCTTCGCAAGGCGTTCTGACATCGTGACCTACTCCGTCTCCCTGTTACAGCTCGGCCTGAGCCTGCTCGCGGGAGCGCTCTCCACGCTGTCGCCCTGCGTGTTCCCGCTGCTGCCGGTCGTCGTCGCCGGTGTGGCGCACTCGCATCACCGGGTGGGCCCGCTGGCAATGGGCGCCGGAATGGTCACCGCGTTCGTGGTCGTCGGGGTCGCACTCGCGGCGGTGGGGCCGACGCTGGGCATCGACTCGGCCGTCCTGCGCACCGCGGCGGGCGTGATGCTGCTGGTCGTCGCCGCGGTGATGCTCGTCCCCGAGGCCGGCGAGCACACGCCCGCGTGGCTGTCGAGTCTCGCATCGATGGCGCAACGCCTCTCCACACGGCTGCACCCGGAGACGCTGCCGGGCGCGTTCATCCTGGGCGCCTTGCTCGGCGTCGTCTGGAGTCCTTGCTCTGGCCCGCTGCTCGGTTCCGGCATTGCGCTCGTGGCCACGGAAGGCGGGCTTCTCAATGGCGCGCTGATTCTCGGGGTATTTGGCATCGGGGCCGCACTGCCGCTGATGGCGGCGGCCTACGTGTCGCGCGTCGTGTTCGCCCGCATGCGGCGGTGGGTGATCGGTCACGGCACCGGCATGCGGCGCTGGTTCGCGGTGCTGATCGCGCTGATGGGCGTCGCCGTGCTGACCGGCTTCGATCGCTGGATCGAGGTCAGCCTGATCGACTGGCTGCCCCAATGGTGGCTGGCCATGACGACGAGGTACTAGGCTCCCCGAAGGTCGCCGTGCCGCTCTCGCGTCGCGCGAGTTCGCGTGCCCGTTCGTAAAATTTCGCTTTTTTATCGTCCGGAGATCGGGACTTCACGTCGCCCCCGGAGCATGCTGAATTTCATCCGGATAGCCCCGAGCATAGGAGGCGACGATGAAAACTCTGCCGGTCATCAGCATAGGCGTCACCGCCGCGCTTGTGGTTTCTCTGTCCAGCGCGCTCGAAATCGAACCGTTCTCGGGCGAGTCGCTGGCGCAGGCGCAGCGCGCCAATGCGCCGGTCGCGCTGCACTTTCACTCGCAGTGGTGCGGCACCTGCAAGTTGCAGGACCAGGCGTTCCGCGAGATGCGGCCCGATCCCGGGTTGCCGATGAAACTGCTCGTCGTGGATTTCGACGAGGATCGGCCGACGTCGAGAGCCTTTCGAGTGCCGGTCTCGGGGGCGGTGATCGTGTTCCGGGGCCAGGTCGAGCGTGCCCGGTCGATCGGGACGATCGACCGCAAGCAGTTGCGCGAGGTGCTCAGGAAGGCGTTTTGAGATCGTGGACTACTCGATCTCACTGGCGCAGCTCAGCCTGAGCCTGGCCGCGGGTTCGCTGTCCACGCTGTCGCCTTGCGTCTTTCCGCTGCTGCCGATGGTGATGAGCAGCGTCGCGCAGGCGCATCACCGGGCAGGGCCGGCTTTGATGGGCGCCGGGATGGTCTTTGCGTTCGTCGTCGTCGGTATCGGGGTGGCCTCGGTCGGCCCCGCCCTGGGCGTCGACGCGACGAACGTTCGGACCGTCGCCGGCGTGATGCTTCTCGTCATCGCCGCCGGGATGCTGGTTCCAGGCGGTGGCACGCGCTCGGCAGGCTGGCTGTCGAGCCTCGCCTCGATGGCGCAGCGCCTGTCCCTGCGCCTGCACCCGGAGACCTTGCCGGGCGCGTTCGTCCTGGGCGGCTTGCTCGGGATCGTCTGGAGCCCGTGTTCGGGCCCGCTGCTCGGGTCCGGCATCGCATTGGCGGCCACCAGTGGCGGCCTGCACAACGGTGGACTGATCCTTGGCATGTTCGGCGTGGGCGCCGCCTTGCCGCTGGTGGGTGTTGCCTACGCGTCGCGCAGCCTGTTCGCCCGGGCGCGACTCTGGCTGAGCGGGCACGGTGCCGGCATTCGGAAGGCGGTCGCGATGCCGCTGGCGCTGATGGGGCTGCTGGTGCTCACCGGGGCCGATCACTGGATCGAGACCGCACTGCTCGCCCACGTGCCGTCGTGGTGGCTGGGGATGACGGCGATGTTCTAGCGCAGCATGTCCGTGGCCCGGGGCTTCCGGGCGTCGCGCGCCGTCCGGGGTCGCAAGCGATAGAATGATCGAGGACATTCCTCGGCCTTTCCCCGGGCGGCGGACCCTGCGATCGCCAGTCGCGATCCACGCGGCGTCGCAAAGCGATGGACAAGCGAATCGGCACGATCGAAGAGGTGCGCGGCCCGGTGGTCGACATCCTCTGCGATCGCCTGCCCCCGTTGCATCGGGCGCTCTATGCGGATCACGGGGGCGAGCGCTATACCTTCGAGGTCTACGGCGATCTCGACGAGCGCAGGGTGCGCGCAGTGGCGCTGCACCGTACCTCGGGGCTCAGACGAGGCATGCACGTCTTCGACTCCGGCGGTCCGCTCAGGGTGCCGGTCTCCGAGGCGTGCCTGGGCCGCCTGCTGGACCTGTTCGGCCGACCGCTGGACGGGGGGGATCCGCTGGCGGCCCACGAGCTTCGCCCGATCATCGCCGCCGCGTCGCCGCTGTCGGAAACACTTGCTGCACAGACCGTGCTCCAGACGGGCATCAAGGTCATCGACCTGCTGTGCCCGTTCATCGCCGGCGGCAAGACCGGGCTGTTCGGCGGCGCGGGCGTCGGCAAGACGGTGCTGATCACCGAGTTCATGCATTCGATCGTCCATCTGCACAAGGGCGTGTCGGTGTTCGCCGGCGTCGGCGAGCGGATCCGCGAGGGCCACGAGCTGTGGCACGAAATGCAGGAAGCGGGCGTCATGCCGCAGACGGTGATGATCTTCGGGCAGATGGACGAGTCGCCCGGCGTGCGATTCCGGGTCGGACTGAGCGCCCTCACCTACGCCGAGTATCTGCGCGACGACTTGCACAAGGAAGTGCTGCTGCTGATCGACAACGTGTTCCGCTTCGTGCAGGCGGGCAGCGAAATCTCGGGGCTGCTGGGCCGCATGCCGGCCACCGTCGGCTATCAGCCGACACTGATCTCGGAAACGGCCGAGCTGGAGGAGCGAATCGCGTCCACGCGCGAGGGCAACATCACGTCGGTTCAGGCCGTGTACGTGCCTGCCGACGACATGACCGATCCGGCGGTCAACGCGATCCTCTCGCACCTGGACACGGCGGTCGTGCTGTCGCGAGCCCAGGCCTCCAAGGGGATCTATCCGGCGGTCGACCCGCTGACGTCGACCAGCAAGCTGATGGACCGGCGGGTGCTCGGTGAAAGGCACTACGGGGTCGCGCAAGCCGTGCGCGGCCACCTCGCGCGTTATCGCGAACTGGAGGACATCATCGCGATGCTCGGCATCGAGGCGCTGTCCCGGGAAGACCGCACCGTCGTGCAGCGTGCGCGACGGTTGCAGCGCTACCTGTCGCAGCCCTTCCACGTCGTCAGCCAGCACACCGGCATCGCCGGGGAGTCGGTGCCGCTGGAGTCGACGCTCGCCGACTGCGAAGCGTTTCTCGCGGGCAAGTACGACGAAACGCCCGAGCAGGACTGCTACATGCGCGGAACCATGCAGGGAGCGCCCGCATGAGCGAGTTCGTGCTCGAACTGAACGGGGCGACCCGCCTCGAGCGCATCGAGGGCGTCAGCAGCTTCGTGGGTGAGGACGCGAGCGGGCAGTTCGGACTGCTCGCAGGGCACTCCCGCCATGCGACGGTGCTCTCCTTCGGGCTGGCGCGGTTTCGGGTGGGCGCGCAGGACTGGCAGTTCCTGGCGCTGCCCGGCGGGGTCGCGTATTTCGATGCGGACGTGCTGCGGATCAGCACGCGCAGGTTCCTCTACGGGCCCGATTTCCGCGAGGTGAGCGGCGCGCTGCGCAAGGAGCTCGTGGCCGAGGAGCAGCAGATCACGACGGTTCGCACGAACCTGCGGCACCTGGAGGAGGAGATGCTGCGCCGGTTGTGGGAAATGGGGCGGCGATGAACACGGAAAGCGACGACAGGCTGCGCGAAGAGGTCGACAAGCGCGCCCGGCGCATGGATCGCGCGGAGCACGATCGCGGCAGCCTGCTCTCGCAGTCCGTCTACATGGGGACCATTGCGGGCCTGTTCGTGCTGCCGGTGGTCGGCGGCGCCTACCTGGGGAACTGGCTCGACGGCTTGTCCGAGGGATATTCGGTGCGCTGGACCGTCGGCATGATCTTCCTCGGCGTCGTGGTGGGCGGCGTGAACGTCTACCTGTTCGTCCGGGAGCGTCTGTGATGGACGGTGCCGGCATCGTCGTCCAGTTAGGCGCGGTAGCGATCACTCGCACCGTGGTCACCACGTGGGCGATGATGGCAGCGCTGTGGCTGGCGTGCGCACTGATGACGCGTCGCCTCTCGCTCGATCCGGGACCGGTGCAGACCGCGCTCGAGGGGGGCGTCTCGGCGATCGAGGCGGCGGTCGAGGAACTGCTCCCGGGCAGGAGCGCGACGGTGTTTCCGTTCATCGGCACGCTGTGGATATTCATCGCGGCCGCCAACCTGCTGGGCATCGTGCCGGGCCTGTCGTCACCGACGGCCGACCTGTCGGCGACTTCGGCGCTGGCGGTCGTCGTGTTCCTGTCGGCGCACTGGTTCGGCATTCGCAGCGAGGGGGCGGCGGCGTATTTCTCCCACTATCTGAAGCCGAACCCGCTGCTGCTTCCGTTCCACATCGTCAGCGAGATCTCCCGCACCATCGCGCTCGCGGTCAGGTTGTTCGGCAACGTGATGAGCCTGGAGACCGCTGCGATGCTGGTGCTGCTGGTGGCCGGTTTCCTCGTGCCGGTCCCGGTGCTGATGCTGCACGTCGTCGAGGCGCTGGTACAGGCGTACATCTTCGGGATGCTGGCGCTCGTCTACATTTCCGGCGGAATACAGTCGCGCGACGAGGTTTCGCGCAGCAGAGAAGGAGAGAACCGATGAAGGACATGACCTGGTTCACGATGCTGTCGACCGTCGGCGCGCTGCTCGCGATGGCGATCGGGGCGATGCTGCCGGCGCGCGCGATGGGCGAGGCGATCAGCAAGGCCCTCGATGCGCTGGCGCGCCAGCCGGAGGCGGAGAAGTCGATCTCGCGGCTGCTGTTCATCGGCCTGGCGATGATCGAGTCGCTGGCGATCTACGTGCTGGTGGTGGTGCTGATCGTGCTGTTCCGCAACCCGCTGCTCGAGTATCTGCTGAAGTGAAGAGGCGAGCGCCGTGCAACTCGACTGGACGACTTTTCTTCTCGAGATCGTCAACTTCCTGATCCTCGTCTGGATCCTGAAGCGCTTTCTCTATCGCCCCGTGCTCGACGTGATCGCGCGGCGGCGCGCGAGCATCGAGGGCACGCTCGCCGATGCGAAGAAGCGGGAAACGGACGCGCAGGAACTTCGCTCCCGCTACGAGAAGCGGCTGGAGGACTGGGAGCACGAGCGCGAAGCGGCCCGCGGGAAGCTGGCCGAGGAAATGGGCGCCGAGCGCAAGCGCCGACTGGCGCAGATCGACGAGGCGCTTCAGGCCGAGCGCGAGAAGGCCGGCGCGCTCGAGGCGCGCAGGGTGCAGGAGGAGCGGCGCGGCGCGGAGCAGCGGGCGATGGCGCAGGGCGCCCGCTTCGCCGGTCGCGTTCTCGAGCGCCTGGCCGGCCCCGAACTGGATGCCCGGCTGGTGGACGTGTTCGTCGAGGACGTCGGCGCGCTCGCCGAAGAGCAGCGGCACAGTCTCGTGCACGCTGCGGCGCAGCCCGGTGCGCGGTTGCGGATCGTCACGGCGCGGCCCCTGGCCGAAGGCGAGCGCAAGCGCCTGAGCGACGCGATGAAAGCGCTGCTCGAGCGTTCTCTGGAAGAGGATGTGAGCGAAGCGCCCGAACTGATCGCAGGGCTCCGGATCGTCGTCGGACCGTGGGTGCTCGCGGCGAACCTGCGTGACGAGCTCGCGTTCTTCCAGGGCGGGGCGAACCGTGCCGACTGACACCGTCGCCTCGGGCGGCCTGCCGCTGGAAGAGCAGCGCCGGCGTGTCTCCGGGTATCGCTTCGGGGTGCGCGTGCACGAGGTCGGACGGGTCGCGTCGGTCGGCGACGGCGTCGCGTGGATCGAGGGGCTGCCGTCGGCCGCGATGGACGAGATCGTCGATTTCGACGACGGCAGCCAGGCGGTGGTCTTTCACCTCGGAACTGAGCGGATCGGGGCGATCCTGCTGCGCCAGTCCGCCGAACTGATGTCGGGTGTCGCCGCCAGCCTGCCGGGCCGCGGTCTCGAGGTGCCGGTCGGCGACGAACTGCTCGGGCGGGTCGTCGATCCGCTCGGGATCCCGCTCGACGGACTGGGGCCGATCGCCCCCGCATCGAGCAGGGCGATGGACGCGGCCTCGCCGCCGATCGTGGCCAGGGATTTCGTCAGCAGACCGCTGTACACCGGCAGCAAGATCGTCGACACGATGATCCCGGTCGGCAAGGGCCAGCGGCAGCTGATCGTCGGCGACAACGGCACCGGCAAGAGTTCGCTCGCCCTGGATGCGGTCATCAACCAGCGCGGGCGCGGCGTGCTGTGCGTCTACGTGCTGATCGGGCAGAAACGCTCTTCGGTCGTGCAGACGATGCAGACACTGCGCGAGGCGGGCGCACTGGAGCACACGACGCTGGTCGTCGCCGAGGCGACCGCGATGCCGGGACTCAAGTACCTCGCGCCGTTCGCCGGCTGCGCGATCGCCGAGCACTGGACCTGGGCGGGCCGCGACACGCTGGTGGTCTACGACGATCTCAGCATGCACGCGGGCACGTATCGCGAGCTGTCGCTGCTGCTGCGCCGCCCGCCAGGGCGCGAGGCATTCCCCGGGGACATCTTCTACCTGCACGCGCGGCTGCTCGAGCGCTCGATGTGCCTGTCCGCCCAGTCCGGCGGCGGCAGCATGACCGCGCTGCCGATCGTCGAGACCGAGCAGGGCGAGATCGCCTCCTACATCCCGACCAACCTGATCTCGATCACCGACGGCCAGATCTATCTCGATACGCCATTGTTCGAGCGCGGGGTGCTGCCGGCGATCGACGTCACGCGGTCGGTGTCCAGGATCGGCGGCAAGGCGCAGGACGACGCGATCAAGAAGGAATCGGGCCGCATGAAGCTCGACTTTCTTCAGTTCCTCGAACTCGAGGTGTTCACCCGCTTCGGCACCAAGCTCGAGAAGGGGATGCAGCTGCGCATCCAGCGCGGGCGGCTGCTGCGCGAGATCCTCAAGCAGGGGCGACTCGACCCCCTGTCGATCGAGTGCCAGATGGCGTGGCTGATCGCATACAACGACGGCCTGCTCGACGCACTCGAAGACAAGGAGCTCGAAGCCGCCCTGCGCAGGCTGCGCGCCGGCGCGACGCGTGGCGAGATCGCGCTCGACGCGGGCCGGGACCGCTGGGTCGAGCAGGTGCGCGGCTGGCTGAAGGCAAGCGACGATGAGCCGACGGCGTGAGGTTCGCGGGCGTATTGCGACGCTGGCCGAGATCGACGAGATCCTGACGGCGATGAAGAACCTCGCGCTGGTCGAGGTGCGCCGCATCGCGGAATTCATCGAGGCCCAAAGGGCGGCGGTCGCGGTGATCGAGGACGCGGCGGCCGATTTCCTGGCCGACTTCGCGCCGCCGGCCTCCTACGCGCAGAGCGGCGGCGACGTCGTCTGCCTGCTCGGCTCCGAGCGCGGTTTCTGCGGCGACTTCAACGAAACGATCGCCCAGGCGGCAAAGCAGCGCAACGCCAGCCCGCCCGCCGCGTCGGCCGTGCTGCTGGTCGGTTCGCGCATGGCCGACGCGTATGGCGATCCGCAGGCCCGCGCGATCTCAGGGGCGGGTGTGGCAGACGAGGTGCCGGCGGTTCTGCAGCTGCTCGTCGAATCGCTGACCGGCCTGCTCGGCGATCCGTCCGAAGCCGGCGTGCCCACGGGTCTGGTGGTGATTCACCACGGCGACGCCGGGGTGTCCGCGCAGCGGCTGCTGCCTTTGCCCGATCCGCCGCGCAAGACGCCGTCGCACGCGTATCCGCTGCTCCTCAATCTGCCGCCGGCGCAATTTTTTGAGGCACTGACCGAGCAGTACGTGTACGCCGGTCTGCAGGCCGCGCTCTACGAGTCGCTGCTCGAGGAGAGCCGGCGCCGGCGCGATCACATGGAGCTCGCGATCGACCGTCTCGGGGACCAACTGCGCGATCTCCACGTCCGACAGAACCGGCTGCGCCAGGAGGAGATCACCGAGGAGATCGAAATCATCCTGCTCAGCGCCGGCCTCGCCGATCTCAGGGATTGAATCTCAGGGATTGAGTCCCATTGCCGCGCCCATCAGCGCGCGCTGCTGCTGCACCGCCGACCACATGCGTCCCCCGGTGAGCCCGCCGTCGACGACCATGGCGTGCCCGTTGACGAAGCCCGAGTCGTCGCTGGCCAGCCACAGCGCGGCCGCGGCGATATCCTCGGCCAGGCCCGCGCGGCGCAGCGGCTGGAAGTTGGCCAGCAACGGCCGAATGGCGTCGACGGTCCGGTTGGCCGTGTCGGTCGGCATCCCGAAGGCCTTGCCGAAGATCGGCGTGGCGATGCCACCCGGGCAGATGCAGTTCACCCTGATGCCCGACTCGCCGAGTTCCATCGCGACCGAGCGCGTCAGCTGAATGACCGCGGCCTTCGCCGCGCTGTAGATGTGCGGGCCGAAGCCGGCCTGCAGGCCCGCCACGCTCGCGGTGCTGATGATGCTGCCGGCGCCCTGGCGCTTCATGACGGGCGTCGCGTGCTTCATCCCGAGGAACACCGAGCGCAGCAGCAGGCCGATCGCTTGATCGAAACCTTGGGCCGGGGTTTCTTCGATCGGTCCGCCGACGCCGGGCGCGCCGGCGTTGTTGAACAGGCAGTCGAGTCTGCCGAAGCGCGAGCAGGCCAGTTCGATCGCGGCGCGGACCTCGGCCTCCTGGCTGACGTCGGCGTGGGTGTAGACGGTGGCGGCTCCGAGCTCGGCGGCGAGCGCGCTGCCCCTGTCGTCCTGCAGGTCCGCCAGGACCACGCTGGCACCTTCGGACACGAACCGCCGGACCGCGGCCTCGCCGATTCCGCTCGCGCCGCCGGTGATGACGGCTACCTTTCCATCGAGGATACCCATCGTCGATCGCTCCGTTGACTTGGTCGAATTGCTTGGCATGGCGGGCTCTCGGGGGGCGATGTGTCCGCCCGCCCGCGGCCGCGCTCAGCCCGCGGCGTCGTTCGCGAACCAGCGCTGGACGACGCGCGCGAAGAAGCTCGACCCGAGGCCGAGGATGTCGTCGTTGAAATCGTAGTTGGGGCTGTGAAGGCCCTCGCAGGCGTGCGCCACGCCGCCGTTGCCGATGAATCCGTAGCAGCCTGGCACCGCCTCGAGCATGAACCCGAAGTCCTCCGAGGTCATTGCCGGAAGGATGTCGCGGTGCACGTTGCGCTCGCCGACCAGCTCGGTCATCACGTCGGCGGCGAATTCCGTCTCCGTCGCGTGGTTGACGGTGCACGGGTAGCCGGGCTTGATGATCACTTCGGCCGTCGCGTGGTGCGCGGCGGCCACGTGGCCGGCGATGCGCTCCAGGCCCTCGACCAGCATGTCCATCGTCTCGTTGCGCAACGTCCGGCAGGTGCCCTTGATCACCGCCAGCGACGGGATGATGTTCTCGACCGTGCCCGAATCGATCTGCCCGACCGTCAGCACCGCACTGTCGAGCGGGTCCGAGCCGCGCGACACCAGCAGCTGCAGCTGGGTGACGATCGCGCAGGCGACCGGGATCGGATCGATGCCGGTGTGCGGCATCGCCGCGTGAGCGCCGCGTCCCGTCACGCGGATCTCGAAGCGGCAGGCCGCCGCCATGATCGGCCCGACGCGCACGCCGAACTCGCCCGCCTTCAGCGCCGGCCAGTTGTGCAGCGCGAACACCGCCTGCATCGGGAACAGGCGGAAGAGTCCATCGTCCATCATCGCCCGCGCACCCGCGCCGCCTTCCTCCGCCGGCTGGAAGATGAAGTGCACGGTGCCGTCGAAGTCCGGGTTCTCCGCGAGCACGGTCGCGGCGCCCAGCAGCATCGCGGTGTGGCCGTCGTGGCCGCACGCGTGCATGCGGCCGGGATGGGTGCTGACGTGGGCGAACGTGTTGCCCTCGTGCACCGGCAGCGCGTCCATGTCGGCGCGCAGGCCGATGGCCCTGGCCGGGTCGTCCGCGCGCGGGCCGCGGCCGCGCAGGCTGGCGACCACGCCGGTCTCGCCCAGACCGCGATGCACCGGCAGCCCCAGCCGTTCCAGGGCTGCCGCGACCCGCTCGGCCGTGCGCTGCTCCTCGTACTTGAGTTCGGGGTGCGCGTGCAGATCGCGCCGGAAGGCGACCAGCGCGTCGAGGTGTTTTGAGATGCCTTGCTGCAGCTTCATGGGCCGATGCGCATTGCGCCGGGGAAACGGAGGATCGACGGTAGCATAGGCCTCGCGCCGCGACGAGATCCGCCCGCATCAAACCCTTTGCGCAACGAGGAAGGCCCGTGCAAACCGAAAATTCGACGGCGGACGCCCGGCCGTTTCACCGCCCCGGGGACCGCAAGTGGCTGGAACAGTGGAGCGAGGCGGTTCTCGAGCCGGAACTTCCGATCGTCGACGCGCACCATCACCTGTTCGATCGTCCCGACTGGCGCTACGGGTTCGAGGACCTGATCGAGGACCTGAGCTGCGGGCACCGGGTCGTCGCCACCGTGTATCTGCAGTGCGGCGAACACTACCGCGCAGAGGGTCCGGAGCCGATGCGCCCGGTCGGCGAAACCGAGTTCGTCGAGCGCGTCGCGCAGACGAGCGCGACCGGCAGGTACGGGCCGGCGCGTGCCTGCGCGGCGATCGTCGGGTATGCGGATCTGACCCGCGGCGCCGCGGTCGCGGAGGTGCTCGAGGCGCACATCGCCGCCGCGCCGACGCGTTTCCGCGGGATTCGCCACGGTGCCGCGACGGACGCGGACCCGGCGTTTGCGCGCAAGGGCCCGAGACCGCCAACCGGTCTACTTCGCGACCCGGCGTTTCGCGCGGGATTCGCGCGCCTGGCGGAGCGCGGTCTGAGCTTCGACGCCTGGCTCTACCATCCGCAGCTGCCCGACCTGGTCGACCTCGCGCGCGCGTTCCCGGGAACGCCGATCGTGCTGAACCACGTCGGCGGGCTGCTGGGCATCGGCGGCTATCAGGGGCGCCGTGACGAGATCTTCGCGCAGTGGCGTTCGTCGATCCTGCAGCTCGCGGCCTGCCCCAACGTCGTCGCGAAGCTCGGCGGGCTGGGCATGCGCCAGTGCGGTTTCGACTTTCACGAGGCCCCGCGCCCGCCATCCTCGTCGCAGTTGGCCGCCGCCTGGCGGCCGTACGTCGAGACCTGCATCGAGGCGTTCGGCGTCGAGCGATGCATGTTCGAGAGCAACTTTCCGGTCGACCAGCTCTCGTGCAGTTACCCGGTGCTCTGGAACGCCTTCAAGCGGATCGCCGCCGGGTGCAGCGCCGAGGAAAAGGCGAGCCTGTTCGCGGGCAGCGCGGCCCGTGTCTACCGGCTCGACCAGGCGTTCGGCCAGGTCGTCGCTGCGGGAACGGACATCGCGTGAACTGGCGTTGGCCCGCGGGCCGTCGCCGTCTTTCGCTGCGGTGTTACCGCGAAAGCCAGCGCTGCATCTGCTCGCAGACAGCGGCGCTCTCGAGCAATTCCAGGTGGTGGGTCTCGTGCGCGACCCAGGTGTGAGCCTGCGGAAAGGCGAGCGCCCGTTTGGCATCGCGGTGCCGGCCCAGCGCGCTGTCGATCGGCACCAGGCCGTCGCCGACGAAGCGTGGCGCCGTTGTTCCCGCTTCGGGCCCCGCGGTCGCCGCGATCGCGTAGCAGGCCACGTCCTTGGGCAGCGGCACCGGCGTGCGGGTGTCGTGGCCGTGGGCGAAGCGGTCGCGCCCCTGCCAGTCCGAGTCGAGCAGGCTGCCGTGTCGCAGATCGGTGATCCCGGCGCTGCGCACCCGTCCCAGGCGGTTGAACGCCGCCGTGTACGGGCTTGCTCCGAGGATCACGTCCACCCAGTGCCCGCCGCGCTCGAGCGGCGCGCCCTGGTGGGGCGTGCCGAGAAAGACCAGGCTGCGCAGCCGGCGCGGCCAGGCGTGCGCGTCGCGCTGCGCGCAGTGCACCGCGCTGCGCGCGACCAGGCCGCCCATGCTGTGACCGACGATCGTCACTTCCGAGACCGGTACCGGCCATGCCGTGACCAGTTGCTCCAGTAGCCCGGCGAACTCGTGGCCGTTGGTGGAAACATGCAGCCCGGTGTTGTAGTTCAGGTAGAGCGGCGTGCAGCCGAGCGCGCGTGCGAGGCTCTCGCCGTGATCGTGTCCACCGCGCTTCCACTGCAGATCGTTCATGCACAGCCCGTGCACGAGCACCAGCAGCTTGTCGCCGGCCTGCGGAAACCGCCGTGCCAGTGCCGTCCGCTCGATCTGCACGGCCTGGCCGTCGCATCGCAGCTGCATCGGGATCGCGAGCGGGTTGCCCGTCTGCGCGAGGTAGTCGCCCAGGACGCCGTTCAGCGCAGCGAGCACCCGGTTGCGACCGGGCCAAGCGCTGCCCTCGCCGAGCATCATCGGCGTCAGCAGCGCCAGAGCGGTGTCGATCCCGCCGCCGACCACGCGGGTGGTGCCGCGCACCGCGCCGTAGACGAGGCCGGCGATGCCTCTCGCAGCGCCGGGCTCGGCCTTGCCGAACGGGGCGGGTGCGCCCGCGATCGTGCGGTGCATCGTTTCGACGAGATCGGTCACGCCGACGGTTGCGGCGATGGCCAGCCGGCTTGCGCCTCGAAGATCGGAACTGATTTGTCGTGTCGCCATCGTGCTGTTCACTCCAGGCGGGGCCGGCGGTCCGTCCCGCGTCGCCGCCAGGCGGCAGCGTTACCCAATGCTAAGAGTGAAACCGGCGCCGTGAGCGCCGTGATGGACTGATTAGAGAGGGGGCTCTACTCTGTATTCAGAGAAGCGGCCCTGTTGCCGTCGGGATCGGCAGCGCTGCGCGCGTGCCTGGTCAGCGCCGGCGCGGCTTGAAATTGGACGCCCCGCCACCGGTCGGCGGGCGCCTCTCGATGTGCCTGAACGTGATGCGGCCCTTGCTCAGGTCATAGGCCGACAACTCCAGCGACACCGCGTCGCCGGCGAGAATCTTGATGTGGTGCTTGCGCATCTTGCCTGCGGTGTAGGCGACGAGCTCATGCCCGTTCTCGAGCGTCACGCGAAAGCGCGAATCGGGCAGCGCCTCGGTGACGGTGCCTTGCATCTCGATCAGTTCTTCCTTGGCCAAGTTCGGTGCTCCTGTTGGGTTCAATCTGCCGCGGTCGTTCGCCGCCCGTTCGGGCACGCGTGCCGGCGTGCCGGGTGCGCCCGGCGCACCAATCGCTGTCTTGCGTACCACGGAGTCCGACGCCGCCATGTGCGCGGCCAGGTGCAGACTCGATATCCAGCGCTCGCCGAACAGCGGCGCGTCGCCGGACGCACGCCCCGGATCGGGCCGTGCTGCGTCGCGTGGGCGACTCGCCGCGAGGAGTGTTCGGATCGCACGGGATCGGCGCTTCGGGGGCCGGTGACCCGGCAGGTTCGAATGGCGCCAAGCGAGGCATCGCGGGCACAGCCAACCGTTTGCCACCGCGGCTGTAACCCACGGAGCATAGACCAATTCGCGCAAAATGACCAATCGTGGCGCGCCGAAACTCGACCGGGTCCTCGCGCCGCTTCGCGGCCGACGCCTTCGAATATCCGGTCCGATTTTGTGTCGGTCCGCGCTGCGTGCACCATATTGGCATTGCGCACGCACCGGATTTCAAGCAAATTCAATCTCGACCGTCGGCAATCGGGGAGGGGCTCCGCGGATTCGCACAGCCTGCTTTGGCCTGCGGCTCAATGGCACGCTGAGCACATGGACGATGAACGGGAGCGCTGATCCGACCACCTGGGTTCACCTCGACTGGGTGCTGGTCGTCGCGGGCGCGTGGCTGCTGCTCGGTGTGGTCGGGGCGTTTTCGCTGCGCCGCCTCGAATTCGTCGCGCGAGTGCTCTTCCCCGTCGGTGGCGCGCTCGCGCTGGTGCTGTTCGGGGTCGCGCTGAGCGCCATCGGTTCTGGCCCCGAAGTCGCCGTCCTGCCGATCGGTTTGCCCCAACTGCCGTTCCACTTCAGGCTCGACAGCCTTTCGGCGTTCTTCCTGATGCTGATCGGAGGCGCCGCGACCGGCGTGTCCGTCTTCGCCGCTGGCTACTTCCGGCAGGGGGAGGGGACGCCCCCCGGGCTGCTGTGCCTCGAGTACCACGTCTTCCTCGCGAGCATGGCTCTGGTCGTGATCGCCGACGACGCCTATGCGTTCATGGTGATGTGGGAAACGATGGCCCTGTCGTCGTTCTTCCTCGTCACCGCGAACCACCGGATCCCCGAGATCCGCAGCGCGGGATACCTGTATCTGCTCGTCGCGCACATCGGCGCGATCGGGATCCTGCTGTGCTTCGGGGTGCTGCAGGCGAACACCGGTGACTACACCTTCGCGAACATGCGCGCGCAGCAGCTCTCGCCGTTCTGGGCGTCGGCCGCATTCCTGCTGGCGCTGTTCGGATTCGGCGCCAAGGCCGGGCTGCTGCCGCTGCACGTCTGGTTGCCGGAGGCGCACCCCGCCGCTCCGTCTCCGGTGTCGGCGCTGATGAGCGGAGTGATGCTCAAGACCGCGGTCTACGGAGTACTGCGGGTCACCTACGACCTGCTGTCGGTGCAACTCTGGTGGTGGGGGGTGGTGCTGCTCGCGCTGGGTCTGGCGGGTGCGCTCTTCGGGGTCGTCTTCGCCGCGGTACAGGCCGACATGAAGCGGCTGCTGGCGTATTCCTCGATCGAGAACATCGGTGTCATCTTCGCCGGCATCGGTCTGACGGTGCTGTTCTCGGCGTACCGAATGGAGCCGATGGCCGCGCTCGCGCTGACCGCCACGCTTTACCAGGTTGCGAGCCACGCGTTCTTCAAGAGCCTGCTGTTCGTCGGCACCGGCGCGGTGCTGCACTCGACCAGCGAGCGCAGCCTTGGCAAGCTCGGCGGTCTGATCCGCTACATGCCCTGGGTCGCCTGGGTGACGCTGATCGGCGTTCTGGCCAGCGCCGGGCTTCCGCCGCTGGGCGGGTTCGTCGCCGAGTGGCTGCTGCTGCAGAGCTTCCTGTTCACGCCGGGGCTGCCGAACTCGTTCCTCAACATGCTCGTGCCGGCGGTGGCCGCGCTGATCGTGCTGGTGGCCGCGCTGGGCGGGTACACGATGGTCAAGTTCTACGGTGTGATCTTCCTGGGCCAGCCGCGCGAGGCCAAGCTTTCGCAGGCACGCGACGCCGGCCCGTGGGAACGCGTCGGGATGGGCTGGCTGGTCGTCGGCTGCATCGCCCTCGGGCTCTTTCCGGTGCAGTTCATCGGGATCATCGACAACGTCACCCGGCAACTGGTGTCGGCAGGCCTGGGCGACACGGTGTCGCAGAGCGGCTGGCTGCTGGTGCCGGTGGCGATCGAGCGGGCGAGCTATGGGCCGCTGGTCTTCCTCGCGGGCGTGGCGACCTGTTTCGCGCTCGCCTTCGTGCTCGTACGCCGGCTCTACCATGGGCGCCTGCGCCGCTCGGCGCCCTGGGACTGCGGCTTCGCCTGGCAGACTCCGCGGATGCAGGACACCGCCGAGGGTTTCGGGCAGCCGATCCGCCAGATCTTCGAGCCGGTGTTCCGAATGGAGCGTGAACTTCCGACACCGTTCGACGCCAAACCCCGCTACCGCGTCGTCGTCAGCGACCATTTCTGGCACTGGATCTACCTGCCGGTGGCGGCCATGGTGGAGCGGATGGCCCGCCTGATCGGGCTGCTTCAGCGGGGGCGCATCACGGTGTACCTGCTTTACAGTTTCCTGACCGTGATCGCGGTGCTGATGTGGGTGCGCAGATGACGCTGCTGGGAACCTTCTCGCAGTTGCTCGAGATCGCAGCGGCGCTGGCGCTCGCGCCGCTGCTCACCGGTTGGGTCAACCAGTGTCGCGCGTGGATGCAGAACAAGTCGGCGCCGGGGCTGTTGTTGCCCTACCGGATGCTGCACAAGCTCTTCAACAAGGACTCGGTGGTCGCGGAACACGCGTCGCCGCTGTTCCGCTCGGCGCCCTACATCGTGTTCGGGTGCATGACGCTGGCGTGCGCGATCATCCCGACGCTCTCGACCGACCTGCCGCTGTCGCCGGCCGCGGATGCGATCGCGCTGGTCGGGCTTTTCGCGCTGGCACGGGTGTTCATGTCGCTGGCCGCGATGGACGTCGGCACCGCGTTCGGCAGCCTGGGGGCGCGCCGCGAGATGCTGATCGGCTTTCTCGCCGAGCCGGCGCTGCTGATGGTGCTCTTCTCGGCCGCGCTGATCTCGAAGTCGACGTCGCTGACGACGATCGTCGACACGCTCGGGCACCGCGAGCTCGCGATCTACCCGAGCCTCGCTTTCGCCGGGGTCGCGTTCGCGATGGTGTCGCTGGCGGAGAACGCCCGTGTCCCGGTCGACAATCCGGCCACGCACCTCGAACTCACCATGATCCACGAGGCGCTGATCCTCGAGTACTCGGGGCGTCATCTCGCACTGCTCGAGTGGGCGGCGAGCCTGAAACTCTTCGCCTATTCCTGCACCGGCCTGGCGCTGTTCTTTCCGTGGGGCGTCGCGCAGGCGGACGAACCGGTCGCGCTGCTGCTGGCGCTTCCGACGCTGGTGCTCAAACTGGCGGTCGGCGGCTTTGCGCTCGCGTTCCTGGAGACGGTCAGCGCGAAGATGCGCATCTTCCGCGTGCCGGAGTTCCTGGGCACCGCGTTCCTGATGGCGGTGATCTCGATGCTGATCCGCATCCTGCTAGAGGCCTGAGGCGATGGACGAGCTGCTCGGCCAGCTGATCAACCTGCTCGCCGCGACGCAATTGCTGCTGGTGTTCGCGATGATCTCGCAGCGCCGCATCCTGTCGCTCATCCACCTCTTCACGCTGCAGGGCATCACGCTGGTCGCCGCGACCGTGCTGGCCGGTCACGCGACTCATCAGTCGCATCTCTACGTCTCCGCGGGGCTGACCCTGGTTCTGAAAGTGCTGCTGATTCCCTGGATGCTCCACCGCATGATCAGGCGCCTGAACGTGCGCTGGGACGTCGAACCGCTGATCAACGTCCCGACCACGATGCTGATCGGCATCGGTCTGGTCATGTTCTCGTTCAACGTGGCGCAACCGATCGCGCAGCTCTCGTCGTCGATCGCACGCGGCACGCTCGGTATCGCGCTGGCCTGCGTGCTGCTCTCGTTCCTGATGATGATCACCCGATCGAAGGCGGTGCCACAGGTGATCGGTTTCCTGTCGATGGAGAACAGCCTGTTCTTCGCCGCCACCGCCGCCACCTACGGCATGCCGATGGTGGTCGAGCTCGGCATCGCGCTCGACGTGCTGGTCGGCATCCTGATCCTCGGCGTGTTCATGCTCCAGATCCGGGAGCAGTTCGACAGCCTCGACATCCGCCACCTCGAAAAACTGAAGGAAGACTGAGCGTGGAGCCGCTGCTCTTCGTGCTGGGCGTGCCGCTGACCGGCTGCGTGGTTCTCGCAGTCCTGGGGCACCGCGGCATCGCGCGTGACATCAACGTCGCCTTCAGCCTGGGAACGTTCGTCGCCGCCTGCGTCCTGACGCTGCAGGTGGGCACCGAAGGTCCCATCTTCGCGTGGGACAAGGAATTCTTCATCGACCCGCTGAACGTCTTCCTGGTCACACTGACCGCGTTCGTGGGGCTGACCACCGCGATCTTCTCGCGCCCCTACATGCGCGTCGAGCAGGATCTCGGGCGCATGACCCCGGTGCGGCTTCGCCTGTACCACAGCATGTACCAGGCCTTCAGCTTCACGATGCTGCTGGCGCTGATGACGAACAACATGGGCATCCTGTGGGTCGCGATGGAGGCGGCGACGCTCGCGACGGTCGTGCTGGTCAGTGTGTACCGGACCGCGGCGAGCCTGGAGGCGGCCTGGAAGTACTTCATTCTGTGCGGCGTCGGCATCGCGCAGGCGCTGTTCGGAACGGTGCTGCTGTACATGGCCGCCGAGCGCGTGGTCGGCCCGGACGGCGGCGCACTGCTCTGGACGCACCTGGACGCGGTCAAGACGCAGTTGGACCCGTCGATCATCACGCTGGCCTTCGCGTTCCTGTTCGTCGGCTACGGCACCAAGATCGGGCTCGTGCCGCTCCACAACTGGCTGCCCGATGCGCACGCGGAGGGGCCGACGCCGGTGTCCGCGGTGCTTTCCGGCCTGCTGCTCAACGTGGCGCTCTACGCCGTCCTGCGCTGCAAGGTGCTCACGGACGGCGCGCTGCAGAGCCCGCTCGCGAGCCAGCTGATGATGGGCTTCGGCCTGGTGTCGGTGGTGGTGGCGGCGTTCTTTCTGTCGCGCCAGAAGGACATCAAGCGGATGTTCGCCTACTCGTCGATCGAGCACATGGGGCTGATGACCTTTGCGTTCGGACTGGGCGGGCCGACAGCCACCTTCGCGGGGCTGCTGCACATGACCGTTCACTCGCTGATCAAGTCGGCAATCTTCTTCACGGTCGGACATGCCGCGCAGAAGGCGGGTACGCAGATCATGGACGAGATCCGCGGCCTGATCAAAGTGAGTCCGACGGTGGGGTGGGGCATGATGCTGGGCTCGCTGGCGATCCTCGGCATGCCTCCGTTCGGCGTCTTCGCGAGCGAATTCCTGATTCTCACCACCGCGATGCGCGAGCAGCCCTGGGCGACGCCGTTCCTGCTGCTCGCGCTCGTCGTCGCGTTCGCGGCGGTATTCAGCAAGGTGCAGCCGATGGTCTTCGGCGAGACGACGCTCAAGCCCTTGCCGCATCCGCCGGCGCTGCTGCCGGTGTTCGTCCACCTCGGTCTCGGCCTGATGCTGGGGCTCTACATCCCTCCGGCGCTGGACCAGTGGTACCGCCAGGCCGCCAGAATGATCGGGGGCTAGCCGAGAATGCGGATCACCGGCCTGACGCTCTCGCTCGACACGATCCCGGCGCCCGTGCCGATCGCCCGGGTGGTCGTCGATCGCGACGGCTGGCGCACCGCGGCTCAGGCGATCGCCGCCGGTGGAGGCCGGCTGGTCGCCCTCTGGGGCGCGGATCGCTCGCGGTCCGACGCTGAGGAGCTTGCGATCTGCGCTGCGTACGCGGTGACCGAAGGGCTGGTCTGGCTGGACCTGTCGGTGGACGGCGATCAGCCCCGCTATCCGGACATCGCCGAATTGCACCCGTGCGCGCGGCGAATGCAGCGTGCCGCCTTCGACCTCGTGGGGCTGCAGGCCGACGGCGCCGCGGACACGCGGCCGTGGCTCAACCACGGCACCTGGCCCGCCGATCGCTTTCCGCTGCGCGCCGGGGAGTTCGAGGCAGGGGCGTTCGCCGGGCGCCAGGTCGAGGACTACCCGTTCGTCCGCGTCGAGGGCGATGGCGTGCACGAGATCCCCGTCGGCCCGGTCCACGCGGGGATCATCGAGCCCGGGCACTTCCGTTTCTCGATCGTCGGCGAGAAGGTCCTGCGCCTCGAGCAGCGCCTGGGCTACAAGCACAAGGGCATCGAAAGGCGTTTCACGCAGCTCCCGCCGCTCGACGCGCATCGCCTCGCCGGGCGGGTCTCGGGCGACTCGACGGTGGCGTACGCGTGGGCCTATTGCATGGCGCTCGAATCGATCGCGCGAGTGGAGGTTCCGCCCCGTGCGGCCGCGCTGCGCGCGCTCATGCTCGAGCGCGAGCGTGTCGCCAACCACCTCGGCGACCTGGGCGCCCTGGGCAACGACGCGGCGCTCGCGTTCGGCCTCGCGCAGTTCTCGCGACTGCGCGAGGACTGGCTTCGCACCTCGGCGCAGGCGTTCGGCCACCGGTTGATGATGGACTGTGTGGCGCCCGGCGGCGTCGCCGTCGAGCCGGATCCTGCCAGTGTCGAACGGATGCGCGTCCAGTGCGACGCGATCGAGCGCGAGGTGCTGACGCTGCGCGCCGTGTACGACGAGCACGCCGGACTCGAGGACCGCTTCATGACCACCGGGCGGGTCAGTCCGCAGCTCGCGCGGCGGCTCGGGCTCACCGGGCTCGCGGGTCGGGCCAGCGGCCAGCCGAGCGATCTGCGCTGCGACCATCCGTTCGCGCCCTACGGTGAGCTGGGGGTGCGCAGGTCGACGCAGGATGGCGGTGACGTGGCAGCCCGCGTGGCGGTTCGTTTCGACGAGACGATCGAGTCACTGCGACTGATCCGGGACTTGTGCGCCGGGCTGAGCGAAATCCCGGACGCGCGCGTGCGATGTGATGTGCCGGCGCGCGCGGGTTACGGCGCGGGTTGGGTCGAGGGCTGGCGCGGCGAGATATTCGTCGCTCTCGAGCTGGACGGCGACGGCGGCCGCATTCGGCGCTGCCACTGCCACGACCCGTCCTGGCAGAACTGGCCGGTGCTGGAGCACGCGGTGATCGGCAACATCGTTCCCGACTTCCCGCTGATCAACAAGTCGTTTAATTTGAGCTATTCGGGGCAGGACCTCTGATGTGGAAGATCATCCGCCAGATCGCCCGCACCGGAATTCGCACCGAACCGGCGCCGCAGGAGGGAGACGCGGTTTGCGTCGCAGCCGAACACATTCAGCGCGAGCTCCTCGACGTGCTCGGCCAGGCGCTGGCGATCCGGCAGGTGGATGCGGGCTCCTGCAACGGCTGCGAGCTCGAGATCCACGCGCTGAACAACCCCTACTACAACATCGAGGGGCTCGGCATCCGGTTCGTTGCAAGCCCCCGGCACGCCGATATGCTGCTGGTGACCGGCCCGGTGTCGAAGAACATGGAAGTCGCGCTCAAGCGCACCTATGACGCGACGCCCGACCCGAAACTCGTGGTCGCGGTCGGCGACTGCGGTTGCGACGGCGGGATCTTCGGAGAAAGCTACGCGAGCTGCGGCAGCGTGTCGAACGTGATCCCCGTGGACGTCAACGTCCCTGGTTGCCCGCCTGCGCCGATCGAAATCCTGTACGGCATTCTCGCCGCCGTGCGTCGGACGCGTGACGCTGCGCCTGCGCCGGACGCCCAGGCTCCGAAGAATGGGAGCGACGGCAAATGAGACGGGAACCGATGATCTTCGCGCTAGGTGCGACCCGACCCTTCGGCGAACGGGTCGCCGCGCGGTTGGGACTGCAGTGCGCGGCGCTCGAGGAGCGCGATTTCGAGGACGGAGAGCACAAGACGCGCGCGCTTGGCAGCGTGCGCGGACGTGACGTGTTCGTGATCCATTCGCTGTACGGCGACCCGCGGCAAAGCGTCGACGACAAGCTGTGCCGGCTGCTCTTCTTCATCGGCGCGCTGAAGGACTCGTCGGCAGCGCGCGTCACCGCCGTCGCGCCGTATCTGGCCCACGCGCGCAAGGACCGCAAGACGCAGCCCCGCGATCCGGTGACGACCCGCTATGTCGCCTGCCTGTTCGAGGCGGTCGGCACCGACCGGGTCGTCACGATCGACGTGCACAACCTCGCCGCCTACCAGAACGCGTTCCGTTGCGTGACCGAGAACCTGGAAGCCAGGAATCTGTTCGTCGCGCACTTCGCGGCGGGGTTGGGTGACGAGCAGATCGTCGTGGTCTCGCCGGACGCCGGCGGCGTCAAGCGCGCGGATCATTTCAGGACGAACCTCGCCGACGTGCTCGGTCGCCCGGTGGGCGCCGCGTTCGCTGAAAAGCATCGGGCCGGCGGGGTCGTGCGCGGGGAGGCGCTGGTCGGCGAGGTGGACGGGCGCGTCGCGATCATCGTCGACGACCTCATCAGCAGCGGAGGCACGATCGCGCGCACCGCGGCGAATTGCCGCGCACATGGCGCGCGTGCGGTGTACGCAGTCGCGACCCACGGGCTCTTCATGCAAGGCGCGGACGCAGCGCTGTCCGATCCGGCGCTCGATCGGATCGTCGTCACCGACACGGTCGAGCCGTTCCGGGTCGAGTCGGCGCAGTTGCGGGCGAAGCTGACGGTATTGCCGATCGACGCGCTGGTGGCGGACGCGATCGGCCGCCTGCATCGTCACGAATCGATCACGGACCTGCTGGCCGGCTGAGCGGCGAGGCGCCCAGGCAGCGGGGGCTTGAGCGCCGGCGCATCGCCACAGCGCTTCGGTCAGCGCGTCTCGATCATCCCGACTCGCCGTCGTCGGCCGCCGCGCGCGCCGCGTCGATGTGGTCGCGGGCGAGCTGCAGATACTGCGCGGTCCGCACACGCCAACCTCGCGATTCGCGATACCGGGGTTCCTGCAGATGGCGGATCGCCAGCAGTGCGCGGATCGACGCGCGCAGGCTCTGGTAGAGGTGCACCAGCCCCGGGTCGGGCACATCGCCGGTCATCTGCGCGTAGGCCTCGAACAGCGGCAGCGCGAGCGCGGGCGCTCCGTGGTGTTCGCATTCCAGCGCGAAGTAACCCAGTTCGTCGACGCGGTCCAGAATGCGCAGGCTGCGCGAGAACTCCAGGCAGTCGATGATCACCGGCTCGGGCATCATGTACACGTGCTCGGGCCGCAGGTCGCCGTGACCGTCGACGATCATGCCGGCCGCGACCCGCTGCGCCAGCAGCGCGCGATACCGGTCCAGGCAGGCGCGCTGGTCGTGCTCGAGTGCGAGCAGCTCGCGCCGGTCCAGGTCGTGCCGGGGCAGGCGCAGCTGCGCGGAGGTTCGCAGCAGGCTCGCTTCGAGCATCCGCCTGTAGCGCGTCGCGTTCGTGATCGCCGGCGCGCAGCGCCGATAGAAGCCGCCCAGCCTGTGCGCGACGGCGCGCATCTGGACGGGGCCCGCCTGCGCTGACGCGATCATCGCGTCGAGCGCCCGTTCGGCGGGCAGTCGGCGCATCTTGACGAGCCAGTCCAGCGGTTGGCCGTCGCCCTCCAGACGCAGCCTCGCGTACGCGTCGCGGACCAGAGGCACGGCGCCCAGGTAGACGTCGTCGGCCAGTCGGCGATTCAGCCGGACCTCCGCTTCGACCAGCGCCCTGCGGGCGCCGATACCGGAGCAGTCGACGTGGTCGATGCGCACGCGCTTCTTCAGCTTGTACGCGAAGCGATCGGTGAGAAAGACCCAGGACATATGGGTCTCGATCGCCCGCACCGTCGTCGTCGACTCCGGGTAGCTGCCCGGAAGCATCAGGAAGGCCAGCTCCGCATCGAGTGCGACGCCGGTGTCGTCGTGCTCGACCGCGCTCATCCGCGCGCCCGGAGCTGGGTGCGCAGGCGGGTCCGGCAGCGGGGCAGCTTGCTTCGGCGCATCGGCGCCGCTGCCCGGGCTAGGCCGTGCGTTCGACGTACGCGAGCGGCCCGATCGGGCGCACGGTGCTGGCCTGCGGACCCTGATCGCTCTCGTCGGTCTGGGCGACGAACTCGACGGCATCGCCTTCGCGCAGCGTTTCGAAGTCCGCACCCACGACGGCGTTGCGATGAAAGTACAGCTCGCCGCCGACCGTCTCGATCCTGCCGTAGCCGTCTTCGCGGCGGATCTCTGAAATCCTGCCCTGGGGCGGTTGCTCGTGCGCCTTCACGTCGCCGCGGGTTTTGCGCTTCCATTCTTCGAGCTGGCGCTCCATCGCGTCGAACGCATCGCGAACCGCGACGTAGACGTCTTCGTGCGCGTACATGTCGCCCGGCTTGCCGGTGATGGCCAGCTCGCTGCCCGGGACGCGGACGTCGATCCGGACGTCGTAGAGCCGACCCTTGCGCTGGTGATGGTGCGGTGCAATGACGTGCACGCGACAGCTGGTCATCCGACCGAAGTGACGCTCCAGCCGGGAGACGCGCTCGCGTACGCGGGCCTCGACTGCTTCCGACCGGTCGCAGTCGACAAAGGTGATTTCAAGGGAGTTTTGCAAGATTAGGGCCCCTTGGGTAGGTTCTGGGAGGGGCGCGCTTGTGAGGCCTTGGGACGGGCCTCCGCATGGCGCAATGGAAAGCCTTTATTAATCATTCTTC
>JAHEDO010000362.1 GCA_024641185.1 Burkholderiaceae bacterium
GAAGGGGTAGTGCGCGCGCAGGTCGGTCTTCACTGTGAAAGGGAAGCGCCCGAGGTCTTGCAGCGAGCGCAGGTCATCGGGCTTCACCCCGGCCGCGTCGAAGCTCGCGCGATAGTGCGCAACGTTGTCGTAGGCGTGTGCGAGCGACCACCGCAGGCGTTCGAGCTGCAGCGCGCGCAGCTCGTCGACGCTGGCCTTTTCGATCGCTTCGAGCACCATTCCGCCGTGCGAAAGATGGCCCTTTGCGCTACTCGTGTGCAAGTTCATGGTGCCCCCACTGCGCTGTCGATGAACGTTCCCTTGATCGTTGCCGAGCGGCCGCGAAACAGCGCGACCAGCTCGCCGTTCTGGTTGGTGACGCGAATGTCGTAGACGCCGCGGCGCCCGGCGCGCAGCCGCTCCTCGCCCACCGCTTCGAGCGTGTCGCCGGCGTGCGCCGGTGCAATGAACTCGATGCCCGCGCCGGCGGCCACGGTGCGCTGGTCGTAGGTATTGCAGGCATACGCGAACGCCGAGTCGGCAAGGATGAAGATGTAGCCGCCGTGGCACAGCCCGTGGCCGTTGGTGAGCTCGTTGCCCACGCGCATGGTGAGCTTCGCATACCCTGGGCGCACCTCGGCGATCTCGATGCCGAGGTTCTGCGAAGTGCTGTCGTCGACGTACATCGCGCGCGCGCAGGCCTCGGCAATCTCCTGGGGACTCATCGGGTGTCCTGGGTGTGAGGGATGCGCGCGGGCAGCAACCCGCTCAGCGGCCTTCGAACTTCGGCGGACGCTTTTGCAGGAACGCGTTCACGCCCTCGGCGTAGTCGTGTCCGGCGCCGAGTTCGCTTTGCAGGTCGCGCTCCAGATCGAGCTGGGCCGAGAGGCCGTTGGTGGCGGCGGCGTGGATCGCGCGCTTGATTGCCGCGAGCGCGCGCGTGGGCATCGCGGCCATGCGACGCGCGAGCGCGTCCACCTCGGTGTCGAGCGCCTCGTCGTCGACGCAGCGCCAGATCAGCCCCCAGTGCGCGGCCTGCTCGCCGCTGATCTTCTCGCCCAGCATCGCCAGCCCCATCGCGCGCGCGACGCCCACCCGGTGCGGCAGAAAGAAGGTGCCGCCCGAGTCGGGCACCAGTCCGATGTGCACGAAGGCCTGCAGGAAGCTCGCGTTGCGTGACGCGATCACCAGATCGCAGGCCAACGCCAGGTTCGCGCCCGCGCCCGCCGCAGCTCCGCGCACGCGCCCGATCACCGGCTTGGGCAGCGCCTGCAGCCGCCGGATCAGCGGGTTGAAGTTGTCGTCGATGAGCGCGCCCAGGTCGGTCATCTTGCCCGGCTCGAACGACAGGTCGGCGAGATCCTGCCCGGCGCAGAAACCGCGACCATTGCCGGTGAGCACCACCGCGCGGATCGAGTCGTCCGACTCGCAGGTGTCGAGCGCCGCGCGCAGTGCGGCGTGCATCTCGCGGGTGAAGCTGTTGAGCTTTTCGGGGCGGTTCAGCGCAATGCGCGCAACCGCCGCATCCCGGGTGAATTCGATCGTGTCGGACATGGCTTGAAAGGGCTCGTTGCGGCTCGAATGCCGAGGCGATTCGAGGTTATCACGTGGCACAATCAGTGCGCACTTTCGAACCCCCGGAGGAACAACAATGAACTACCAGACGATCGTCGTCGAAACGCGCGATCGCGTCGGCCTGATCACGCTCAACCGACCCAAGCAGATGAACGCGCTCAACGACCAGCTCATGGACGAGCTCGGCCACGCGTTGATGGCCTTCGACGCGGGAGAAGACATCGGCGCGATCGTGATCACGGGCAGCGAAAAAGCTTTCGCCGCCGGCGCCGACATCGGCGCGATGGCCCAGTGGTCTTACATGGACGTGTTCAAGACCGAGTACATCACCCGCAACTGGGAGGCGGTCCGCCGCGTGCGCAAGCCCGTGATCGCGGCGGTTGCCGGGTTCGCGCTGGGCGGCGGCTGCGAACTGGCCATGGCGTGCGACATCGTGATCGCCGCCGACACCGCCAAGTTCGGCCAGCCCGAGATCAAG
>JAHEDO010000014.1 GCA_024641185.1 Burkholderiaceae bacterium
ATCAGCAGGGTCGATTGCGTCAGCCGCAGAATGTCCTCCTCGCCCTTGAGCACCAGCGACGTCTCGCCGCGGTCGGTGTCGACATCCCAGGTGCTGGGCGTCGCGAAGCTCGATACACGCCGAAGGCGGCGGATCTCGGGCATGAACTCGCGCGTCGCGAACTCTTCCTCGACGAGTTTCCGCATCGTTTCGGGCAGGTCCGCCAGCCGATCGATCCAGGCGACCTCTCGCCCGTCCTGGTTGACGATCGCAAACCCCTCGTCGGGTGCCGCGATCGGAAACGCGCGCACCGGCGCCACCGCCTCGTGCACCTCGCCGTCCGCCGTCGTCAACGCCAGCCGGCCCGAGGGCCCGCGGCTCAGTTCGAACGGGCTCTGTCGCCACTTCAGCGGAGTGCTCATGCGGCGCCCCCGGCAGCCCGTCCGGGCGGTGTATCGGGTTCCCGCCAGACGGGATCGTCCATGTCGATGTCGACATTGCGCGCCTGCGCCTGATACAGGCGAAAGTAGGCGCCCTCGCGGGCCATCAGTTCGTCGTGACTGCCCACCTCGGCCACCTGCCCGCGTTCCAGCACCACCAGCCGGTCGGCCTGGCGCAGCGTGCTCAACCGATGGGCGATGGCGATCGTCGTGCGGCCCTGGACCAGGTTGTCGAGCGCCTTCTGGATTTCCTTCTCGGTCTGCGTGTCGACCGACGACGTCGCTTCGTCCATGATGAGAATGCGCGGGTCGATCAGCAGCGCGCGAGCGATCGAGATCCGCTGACGCTCGCCTCCCGACAGTGCCTGCCCGCGCTCGCCGACCAGCGAGTCGTAGCCGTGCGGCAGGCGCAGGATGAATTCATGCGCGTGGGCCGCGCGCGCCGCCGCGACGATCTCCGCTCGCGTCGCCTGCGGCTTGCCGTAGGCGATGTTGTCCGCGATCGTGCCGAAGAACAGGAACGGCTCCTGCAGCACGAGGCCGATGGTGCTTCGGTAGTCCGACACCGCGAGCGACCGGATGTCGACGCCGTCGAGCAGGACCGCACCCTCGGAAACGTCGTAGAACCGGCAGATCAGGTTGACCAGCGTGCTCTTGCCCGACCCACTGTGTCCGACCAGGCCGATCATCTCGCCCGGCGCGATATCCAGGCTCACGCCTCGGATGACTGCGCGGTTGCCATAGCGAAAACCGACATTGCGCAGTTCGATGCGCCCGAGGACCCTATCGAGACTCACCGGCTCGGCGGGATCCGGCACGCTAGACACGTGATCCAGGATCTCGAAGATGCGCTTGGCGCCCGCGCTGGCCTTCTGCGTGAACGACACGATGCGGCTCATCGAGTCGAGCCGGGTGTAGAACCGGCTGATATAGGCGAGAAAGGCGGTCAGCACGCCCACCGTGATCTCGCCGCGCGATACCTGCCAGATGCCGAACGCCCAGACGACCAGCAGCCCGATCTCGGTGAGCAGCGTGACCGTCGGCGAGAACAGGGCCCAGATCCGGTTCACCCGGTCGTTCACCGCGAGGTTGTGGTCGTTGGCTTCGCGAAAGCGCGCCGCCTCGCGCTTCTCCTGGGCGAAGGCCTTGACCACCCGGATCCCCGGGATCGTGTCGGCCAGCACGTTGGTCACCTCGCCCCAGATCCGGTCGACCTTCTCGAAGCCATGTCGCAGCCGGTCACGCACCAGATGGATCATCCAGACGATGAACGGCAGCGGCAGCAGCGTCACCAGCGCCAGCCAGGGATTGATCGACACCAGGATGGCCGCGGTCATCACGATCATCAGCACGTCGGTGGCGAAATCCAGCAGGTGCAGCGACAGGAACAGGCAGATCCGATCCGTCTCGGAGCCGATACGCGCCATCAGATCGCCGGTGCGCTTGCCGCCGAAGTATTCGAGGGACAGCCGCATCAGGTGCTCGTAGGTGCTCGAGCGCAGGTCCGCGCCGATGCGCTCGCTGACGAGCGCGAGGATGTAGGTGCGTGCCCACCCGAGCCCCCAGGCCAGAAGCGCCGCCCCCAGGAGGCCCAGCAGCAGGATCAGCACGAACCCCTGATCGATCGGGACACCGGTCTGGTAGGGGATCAGCACCTTGTCCATCAGCGGCATGGTCAGGTACGGAGGCACCAGCGTTGCCGCAGTCGCGGCCAACGTGAGCAAGAACCCCGACAGCAGCTGCCAGCGATACGGCAGCGCGAATCGCCACAGCCTGAAGAGGGTCCAGGTCGACGGCGGCGTGTTGGATTCGTCATCGCACTGCGGGCACTCTTCCTGCCCCGGCACCATCGGCGAGCTGCAGCGCGGACAGAGCGCCGGCGTGGGCCGCACGACGGGCCGGCCCGCAGCGAGGCTGTCGCGGGCTTCGCCGAACAGCTGGACCAGCCGTTGCGCGGCCGGGTTGCGGCCGAGCGTGAAGCGCCAGACCGAAAGACGCTCGTCGCGATCGTGGAGTTCGAGGCTACCGGCACCCGCATGGTCGTGCAGCCGCAGCTCGGTGCCGGGCCGGTGGGGCCAGACCTGCCACTGCGTTTCCCGGCCCGCCTTTGTCAGCAGGCGCCGGTCGGTCAAGACCACGAATCCGGCCCCGAACCTGAGCTGCGTGTCGAGATCCAGCTCGAGCCAGGCAAGGACGCTCTCGTGTTCGAGCGCCAGGGATTCCACCTCGGAGCGCCATGGATCGGGCAAGGCATGCCCGGCGGCCGGGACGAGGCGAAGGGACGTCATCCGGATTCCAACGCGCGACGCGGGCACCTGTTGACGCGTGCAGCGGCCACCCCGCCTGCGGGAGTGGCAGCCGATCGGCGGTTCACAGGGGCGATTGTCAAGCTGCGGTGGGCTGTTGTTATCCTTGCGCGAAGCCTACAGGATTCGGGACCGCACGGGACGGGAGGGTTTCGGAAAATCCGTCGGGCGCGCAATATGGGTAAACCAAACGTCGAATGCCGCGTTTAGCGGACGTGTGAGACACCGCGCGGGCTCGGCGACCATCGTCGGCGCCGACCGTACATGAAAAAAAGAGACATCGAGATTCTGGGGATCACGCACCTGCGCGGTCCCAATATGTGGACCTACCGACCGGTGCTCGAGGCGCTGATCGACATCGGCGAGCTCGAGGACTCCCCGTCCAACACGCTCCCTGGGTTCTACGAGCGGCTCACCGCCTGGATGCCGACACTGATCGAGCACCGCTGCAGCTACGAGGAGCGCGGAGGATTCCTGCGCAGGCTTCGCGAGGGTACCTGGCCGGGCCACATCCTCGAGCACGTCACCCTGGAGTTGCTGACGCTGGTGGGCATGCCCGGCGGGTTCGGCCGGGCGCGCGAGACTTCCAGGCGCGGGGTCTACAAGGTGGTCGTCAGGGCGTTCCAGGAGCAGGTGACGCAGCAGGCGCTGTACGGCGCGCGCGACCTGGTGATGGCGGCGATCGAAGACGCTCCGTACGACGTGACGGCGCTGGTCGACCAGCTTCGCGAGATGGCCGACGACCTCTACCTCGGCCCCAGCACCGCGTCGATCGTCGACGGCGCAGACGACCGGTCGATCCCTTCGATCAGGCTCAACGAGGGCAACCTGGTGCAACTGGGCTACGGTGCGCGCCAGCGCAGGATCTGGACCGCCGAGACGGATCGCACCAGCGCCATCGCCGAGGGAATCTCCCGCGACAAGGACCTGACCAAGAGGCTGCTGAGCGCCTGCGGGGTGCCGGTGCCCGAGGGCCGGATCGTCGACAACCCCGAGGACGCGTGGAGCGCGGCCGAGGACATTGGCTTGCCGGTCGTGGTCAAGCCTTGCGACGCCAATCACGGTCGCGGCGTCTGCATCGACCTGTCGACCCAGGCGGAGATCGAGGCCGCGTACGCGATCGCGCTCGACGAGGGCAGCGGCGTGATGGTGGAGCGCTTCGTGCCCGGCAGCGAACATCGCCTGCTCGTCGTCGGCGGTCGGATGATCGCAGCCGCGCGAGGCGACGCGGCATCAGTGACGGGCGACGGCCGCTCGACGGTGCGCGAACTGATCGAATCGCAGCTGAACACCGATCCGCGTCGCGGCTTCGAAGAGGAGTTCCCGCTGAATCCGGTCCGGGTGGATTCGGCGGTCAGGCTCGAACTGTCGCGGCAGGGGCTGTCGGGGGACGCGGTGCCGGCCGAGGGCAGACAGGTGCTGATCCAGCGTAACGGCAACGTGTCGCGGGACGTGACCGACCTCGTTCACCCCGGCGTCGCGGCCACCGTCTCGCTCGCGGCACGCATCGTCGGTCTGGACATCGCGGGCATCGATCTGGTCGCGCAGGACATCTCCCGCCCGCTCGACGAGCAGCGCGGAGCGATCGTCGAGGTCAACGCCGGCCCCGGACTGCACATGCACCTGCGGACGGCCGATGGTCCCGCGCGCCAGGTCGGCCGCGCGATCGCCGACCACCTGTTCCCGCCCGACGACGACGGACGCATCCCGGTCGTCGGCGTCACCGGCACGCACGGCAGGACCGCGGTGTGCCGCCTGGTCGCGCATCTGTTGCACATCGGCGGCACGCGCGTCGGACTGGCCTGCAGCGAAGGCCTGTACCTCGATCGGCGCATGGTTGCGTCGAACGACTGTGCGGACTTCGAATCGGCGCATCGCCTGCTGTTGAATCGCATGGTCGAGGCGGCGGTCGTCGAGAACGGCCCGCTCACGATGGTGGCCGAGGGACTCGGCTACGACCGCTGCCTGATCGGCGTGGTGACCGGACTGGATCCTGCGGCGCAGCTGGCCGAGCACTACATCGAAACGCCCGAGCAGATGTACCGTGTGCTGCGCACGCAGGTCGACGTGGTGCTGCCCAACGGCGTCGCGGTGCTCAACGCGGCAGACCCGTTGGTCGCCGAGATGGCGTCGCTGTGCGACGGCGAGGTGATCTTCTTCACCGCCGACCCGTCCGTGCCGGAGCTGGTGGCTCACCGCGCCGACGGCGGACGCGCGGTGCTCGTGCACGACGCCCGACTGGTGCTGGCGACCGGCGAGGACGAAGTCGTTCTAGCCGATACCTCGCGCGTTCCGCTCGCCGCGAGCGGACGCTCCGCCCTCGACGTCGAAAACCTGCTCGCCGGGATCGGCGCCGCCTGGGCGTTGGGCGTCTCCACCGAGCTGATCCGCACAGGCATCGAGACCTTCGACCCGGCCGACCTGCCGGGCGCGCACGCGCGCTAGCCGTCAGGGCGCGCACACGATTCCCGCCAGCAGATTCCCGCCAGCACGGGTCATTCAGGAAGTCTCCAGATGGAAGTCTCACGTATCCGAGCCCTGCGCGGCCCCAATCTCTGGACGCGGCATACCGCGATTGAAGCGATCGTGGCCTGCGCCGAGGAGGAGCTGTCGATCGACGACGTGCCGGGTTTCGAGGACAGGCTGCGCGCGCGCTTCCCCGAGATCGGCGCGCTTCGCGCGGTCGGCCAGGAAGGGCCGCTCCCGGCCGCCCGCGCGCTCGAGTCCGCCGCGCTGCACCTGCAGACGCAGGCGGGCTGCCCGGTCGCCTTCAGCCGCACCGCGCAAACACTCGAACAGGGCGTCTACCAGGTCGTGGTCGAATACACCGAAGAAGCGGTCGGCCGCCTGGCGTTCGAGCTGGCACAGGCCCTGTGCGAGGCCGCCTGGACCGATGCGCCTTTCGACCTCGCCGACGCGTTGGCGCGTCTTCGCGAACTCGACGAGGACGTGCGCCTGGGGCCGAGCACCGGCGCCATCGTCCAGGCAGCGCTCGCACGCGGCATCCCCTACCGTCGCCTGACCGATGGCAGCCTCGTGCAGTTCGGCTGGGGCAGCCGGCAGCGGCGCATCCAGGCCGCCGAGATCGACACGACTGGCGCCGTCGCGGAGCAGATTGCGCAGGACAAGCAGCTGACCAAGCGGCTCCTGTCGGCGGCAGGCGTGCCTGTGCCCGACGGGCGCCCGGTGGAAGACGTCGAGGACGCCTGGGCAGCGATGTCCGAAATCGGCGGCGCGGTCGTGGTGAAGCCCCGTGACGGGAACCAGGGCAAAGGGGTGGCGGTCAACGTCGTCGACCGCGATCACCTGGAGGTCGCCTACGCGGCGGCCACCGAGATCAGCTCCGAGGTGATGATCGAGCGATTCATACCGGGCAACGACTTTCGCCTGCTGGTGGTCGGAAACCACCTGGTCGCCGCGGCCCGGCGCGACTCGCCGCACGTGATCGGCGACGGTGTGCGCACGATCCGGGACCTGGTCGACGAGATCAACGCCGATCCCAGGCGAGGCGACGGACACGCGACCGCGCTGACCAAGATCCGTATCGACGAACTCGCACTGGCCCGGCTCGCGATCCAGGGCTACACGGCCGATTCGATCCCGAACAAGGGCGCGCGCGTCATCCTTCGCAACAACGCCAACCTGAGCACCGGCGGCACCGCCACCGACGTGACCGACGACGTCCACCCGGAACTCGCGGCGCGCGCGGTCGAGGCCGCGAAGATGGTCGGGCTCGACATCGCAGGAGTCGACATCGTCTGCGAGAGCGTGGTGAGGCCGCTCGAGCAGCAGGGCGGCGGCGTCGTCGAGGTCAACGCGGCGCCCGGCCTGCGGATGCACCTGAGCCCCTCCTACGGCAAGCCCCGGCCGGTGGGCGAGGCGATCATTTCGACGATGTTCGGCGACCTTCACGATGCCCGGATCCCGGTCATCGCCGTGACGGGGACCAACGGCAAGACCACGACGGTCCGGCTGATCTCGCACATCATCGCCCGAAGCGGCCTGAGGGTGGGCATGACCAACACCGACGGCGTTTTCGTCAACGGCGTGCAGACCGACTCGGGCGATTGCAGCGGACCGAAGAGCGCGCGCAACGTGCTGCTGCACCCGGACGTCGACGCGGCCGTGTTCGAGACCGCGCGCGGCGGCGTGTTGCGCGAAGGGCTCGGGTTCGATCGCTGCAAGGTCGCGGTCGTCACCAACGTAGGCAAGGGCGACCACCTCGGCCTGAACTTCATCACCTCGGTCGAGGATCTCGCGGTGCTCAAGCGGGTGATCGTCCAGAACGTCGCCCCCGACGGGGCTGCGGTGCTCAATGCCGCCGATCCGATCGTGGCCGCGATGGCCGACACCTGCCCGGGCTCGGTCACGTTCTTCGCGCGTGACCGCAGCCTGCCGGTGATGGCCAGGCACCGCGCGCGCGGGCGCCGCGTCGTCTACGTCGACGGCGGATCGATCGTCGCGGCCGAAGGAAGACGTGAACGCAGAATCGCGCTCTCCGGACTTCCGTTGACGCGCGGCGGCGCGATCGCGTTCCAGGTCGACAACGCCATGGCCGCGCTCGCGGCGGCATGGGCACTGGAGATCGACTGGAAGGCCATCGAGGAAGGCCTTGGCACGTTCACCAGCGACGCGGCGACCGTGCCCGGACGTTTCAACGAGTTCTCGTTCCGGGGCGCCACGGTCATCGCCGACTACGGACACAACCCCGACGCGATGCAAGCGCTGGTTCAGGCCGTCGATGCGATACCCGCCCGGCGCAGGATCGTCGTCATCAGTGGCGCCGGCGACCGGCGCGACCAGGACATCACCGAACTCACCGAAATCCTGGGAAGCGCATTCGATGAAGTGATCCTCTACCAGGACCAGGCTCAGCGAGGACGCGGAGACGGCGAGGTGATGGGACTGCTGCGCAAGGGCCTCGCAGGCGCCGGGCGCGCCAGGGTGGTCGACGAGATCAAAGGCGAGTTCACCGCGATCGACGCCGCGCTCGGCCGACTGGCCAGCGACGACCTGTGCCTGATCCTGATCGACCAGGTGGACGAAGCGCTGGCGCACATCGGCAGTCGCGTGGCGGCCGGCTGAGCCGCTTCGCGGTGCGCTGAGCCGGACGCAGGGGCAACGCGGCCGGGACGCGACGCCCGGCCAAGGTCCCGGGCTTCAGCTGTCGACGCTCGGCACCAGCATGCCTGTGGACGACGCCTGGGCCGCGAGGCGCCCCTCGGCGTTGAACAACTCGCCCTCGAGGAAGGCGACGCGCTTGCCTCGACGAACCACTCGCCCGCGTACCGTCCCCTGGCCGGGACCGACCCGTTCCAGGAAGCTGACCTTGATCTCGAGACTCACGACACCGAAGGCCTGATCGGTGTCGTGGCGCACCGCGTTCGCCATCGCCGCGTCCAGCCACGCGGTGACGAAGCCGCCCTGAGCGATCGTCCCGTTGGTGTGGCAATACTCGCGGCGCACCGTGAAAGCCGCGCGGACCGAGCGGGTCTCCGGCTCCCACGCGACCACATGGAAGTCGCCCATCGACTCGTGCAGCGCCTTGCCGGAGCGGATCCGGGCCTCGAGATCGTCGTCCATCATTGTCCCCGTGCGGTTCAAAGCCCGATTGTCTCGCACCGCTGCCGACATCCGCGGCGATGGCGCCGGCCGAGCATCGCTTCGCCTCGGCGCGGCCGGCTGTATGGGGCGGGTCGATGGGGATACACTGGACCGTGGAGCATGGGTGCCGAATCCGATGAGCTTCTCCTACGACCCTTCGAGAGCGTTCAACGCCTTCACGGACTATTGGCGGTGGGGCATGCACGTCCAGCGGGCGTGGACCGCGCAGTTGTCAGGCGAGGAAGGCATCGCCCGCCTGCGCGCCAGGCGACTCGAAGAACTGCTCGTCCATGCGCACGCCGAGTCGGCCTTCTACCGCCGGCACCACCACGCGTCGAGCGCGACGACCAGGGAATTGCCCGAATACGCCCCCGTCGACAAGACGACGCTGATGTCGCACTTCGACGAATGGGTCACCGACCCGCGATTGCGCTACGACCGCATCGAGGAGTTCATCTCCGATCCGCAGCGCATCGGCGAGCCCTACCTCGGGCGCTATGCGATATGGACCAGTTCCGGGAGCACCGGGCAGCCCGGCGTGTTCGTGCAAGATGAAGACGCGCTGGCGATCTACGACGCCCTGCTCGCAACCCGCTTCCCGATTTCGGGCGCCGCCGTCTCGCCGTTCCAGACGCTCGCGACAGGCGGTCGCTTCGCGATGATCGCGGCGCTGGGCGGGCACTTCGCGGGCGTCGTGTCGTGGGAACGGCTGCGACGCGAGTATCCGTGGTTGCGCACGGCGACGAAGACGTTCTCGGTGCTCGCGCCGATCCGCGAACTCGTCGCGTCGCTCAACGAGTTCCAGCCCTCGGTGCTCGCCAGCTATCCGACCACGCTGCTGCTGCTCGCCCGCGAGCGCCAGGCGGGGCGTCTTCAGCTGCAGCCGCGCGCGCTGTGGAGTGGCGGCGAAACGCTCGCGGAGACGGAGCGCGCGGAGATCGCGCAGGCGTTCGGCTGCGCAGTGATCGACGGCTACGGCGCGTCCGAGTTCCTGAACATCGCCTATGACTGCGGCCACGGTTCGCTGCACTTGAACAGCGACTGGGTGATTCTCGAACCGATCGACGCACAGGGACGGCCGGTCCCGCCCGGCGAGCGCTCCACCAGCGTGCTGCTGACCAACCTGGCCAACCGCGTCCAGCCACTGATCCGCTACGACCTTGGCGACAGCGTGTGCTTCAAGCGTGCGTCCTGCGCATGCGGCAGTCCATTCCCGGCGATCGAGGTGGAGGGCCGTCGCGACGACATCGTGACCTTCGCCAACGACGCCGGGGAGCCGGTGGCGATGCCGCCGCTCGCGCTCGCGACGATAGTCGAGGAAGGCGCGGGCGTGCATCGCTTCCAGATCATCCAGACCGGCGAGCGCGCGCTGCACGTGCGCTTCGCACCCGCGCACGGCGAGCGCCGCGACCAGACCTGGACGCGAATCGAACGCTGCCTGCGTGAGTATCTCGCGCACCAGGGCCTGCACCGGATCCGGATCCGGCCGGACGACTCGCCCCCGCGGGCAGACCCGGTCAGTGGCAAGCTGCGCGAAGTGCTCGGGCTGCGTCCGTCGCCAGCGGCGGCCAGGCGCCACAAGGCCGGGAGCCGCCGAGAGCGCCGCAGTTAGAAGGCGCCGCGCGGTGTGCGCGGTCGGCCTGGCCGCGCCAGCACGCACGCCGCATACGCCTGCAACGAAACCCACGATCACCACCGGAGTGTGAACACGATGACGACAGGCACGAGGCGATGGACGCAGCGCCCGGCGGGCTCGAACTGGGGCGACTTCGGTGACGACGACCAGCTCGGCCGGCTGAACCTCATCACCCCGGAGCGCAGGCGCGCGGCGGCGGCCGAAGTGATCGAAGGCTTGAGCTTCTGCCTGAGCCTGCCGCTCGACTACCCGGGCGGCAACGCGCTGAACCCGCGCCGCCATCCGCCCAGACTGCGCCCGACATCGCGCGGCGGCCTGCCCAACTGGATGTTCGAAGTGAGCAGCGAAACCCCGGACGCCACGGACGTGATGTGCGACGACATGGCCACGCTGTGGCTGCAGTACTCGACGCAGTGGGACAGCCTCGCGCACGCAGGTTCGAGTTTCGATGCCAACGGCGACGGTCGACCCGAAACGGTGTTCTACAACGGCTACCGCGGCGGCGTCGAGATTCCGAAGCCCGTGGGAACCGGCGAGTCGATGTCAAGCGCGACCCGTGCGCTGGGCATTGACGTGATCGCGCGCCACGGCGTGCAGGGCCGCGGTGTGATGGTGGATCTGCGGGCGCACTGCGGCGACGCGCGCGAAGTGATCGGCCACGACCGCCTGATGGAGATCATGCGCGCCGACGGGGTCTCGGTCGAAACCGGGGACATCCTCTGCCTGCACACCGGGTTCTCGCAGCGCCTGCTCGACTGGAAGCGCGAGCCGGATGCGCAGGCGATCCACTCGATCTGCGCCACGCTCGATGGACGCGACCAGAAACTGCTGAAGTGGATCAGCGACAGCGGCATCGCGGCGCTGGTGGCGGACAACTACGCGGTCGAGCAAATCCCCGCCGACAAGCCGCCGGGCCGGTGCGCGACGCTGCCACTGCACGAACACTGCCTGTTCAAGCTCGGTATGCCGCTGGGCGAAATCTGGCACCTGACCGAACTCGCCGGGCACCTGCGTGCGGCACGGCGTTCACGCTTCCTGCTGACGGCACCGCCGCTGCGCCTGCCCGGAGCCGTCGGGTCACCGGTGACGCCCATCGCGACCGTATGAAAAGAACCATGACGACACTGCACAGCCCCGGCCTTCCCCAGCAGACGCAGAGTTTCCTCGGCGCCACTGAATTCTTCGACATCGACCATCCCGGCGTGCGCCGGTTCACCGCCGAGGCCGTCGGCGACGCGGCGACCGACAAGGCGCGTGCGGTGCGACTCTTCTACGCGGTGCGCGACCTGATCCGCTACGACCCGTATCGGATTTCGTTCGACCCGATCGACTATCGGGCGAGCAGCGTGATCGCCGCCGGCTACGGATGGTGCGTCCCCAAGGCCGGCCTTCTCGCCGCCTGCGCGCGCGTCGTCGGAATCGCTTCTGCGGTCGGACTCGCGGACGTGGTCAATCACCTGAACACCGAGAAACTGCGCCAGAGGATGGGCGGGGTCGACGTGTTCTACGACCACGGCTATACCGCGCTCCATATCGACGGTCGATGGATCAAGGCAGTGCCCGCATTCAACATCGAATTGTGCGAGCGGTTTGGCGTGAAGCCGACCGACTTCGACGGCGAGCACGACGCGCTTTACCAGGAACACGACGCGAGCGGCCGACTGCACATGCAGTACCTGGCCGACCACGGCACCTGGTCGGACCTGCCGCTCGATCAGGTAGAAGCGGACTTCGTGCGGCACTATCCGAAGACGCTGATCGATGCCGCCGGCGCGGGCAAGGGCGCGCCTGACAGCTTCGAGGACGAAGCCCCGCTGCCGGCGGCCGGCGAGACCTCACCGCGCTGAGACGCTGCCCGAGCGTCGCGCGCCACGTCCGGCGACGATGAGGCCGGCAGCCGCCACCGCAGCGAACGACGCGCCGGCGAGAAAGGTCGTCGCCGGGCCGATTCTCGCCCACAGCAAACCGGCGATGAGGCTCGCCAGCAGCAGCGCGAACCCGCTCACCAGATTGAAGATCCCGAACGCCGTGCCTCGCAGCGGCGCAGGCGCGGTATCGGCGACAAGCTTCGACATCAGCCCCTGCGTGAGCCCCATGTGCAATCCCCAGAGCGCAGCCCCACCGAGCACCGCCCACGGCGTCGCAGCCAGCGCGAGGGTCACGTCGGCCAGCACGAGCACGGCAAGGCCCGCGACCAGGAGCCGCCGCGCCCGCACGCGATCGGCGATCGCGCCCGCCGGATACGCGACGCCCGCATACACGAGGTTCATCACGACCATCACCAGCGGCACCATCGCGATCGCAAGGCCCACGTCCTGGGCGCGCAAGACGAGAAAGGCTTCGCTGAACCGCGCGAGCGTGAACACCGCGCCGAGCACGACCACCTTCCAGTACCTCGAGGAGAGTTCGCCGATCGCGGCAACCGTCCATTGCCGGGGCTCCGAATCCGGCGGCTGTTTCGCGGCGGCCGGCCCCGGCAACGCCTGCGACCCGTTCATCACGTCCGACGCGTCCACCCCGCGCCGCCTCTGCGCGGCACGCGGCTCGCGCACCGCGACGGCGAGCAGCAGCACCGCGGCGAACGCCGGCAGCGCCGAGAACCACATCACCGATTGGATGTCGCCGGCGAACGCCGCCATCAGCGCGATCGCCGTCAGCGGCCCCAGCAGCGCGCCGGCTGAATCGAGCGCCTGTCGCAGCCCGAAGGCCGCCCCGCGCAGTCCAGCGGGAGCGATATCCGCGACCAGCGCGTCACGCGGCGCGCCGCGAATGCCCTTGCCGATGCGATCGGCGAAGCGCGCGACGAACACCCAACCGACCGTCTGCGCCAGCGCGAACACCGGCTTGGTCAGGGCCGAGAGGCCATAACCGAAGAGCATCGGGAGCTTGCGATTGCGCCAGCGATCGCTCAGTGCACCGGAAAATGCCTTGACAAAGGACGCGGTGGCTTCGGCGACGCCTTCGATCAGGCCGACGCTGACCATGCTCGCGCCGAGCACACTGACCATGAACACCGGCAGCAGGCTGTGGACCATCTCGGACGAGATGTCCATCAGCATCGAGCCAAAGCCCATCGCCCAGATGCCGACCGGGAGTCGGCGCGCCGCGGAAGCGCTCACGCGACCTTCACGTCGCTGCCGGGCACGGCCTCGCCCCGGAACTGCGCGCGCAAGCCGTCCCAGCGCAGTCGCGCGTCGGCGAGATGACGCTGCTTGACCGGCCCGAAGCCGCGAATGTGCTCCGGAACGCTCGCCAGTTCGACCGCCAGCGGTCGATTCGCGAGCGTCAGCCGCGCGAGGATCTCGTCGACCTGGCGCTCGTACTCACCGATCAGCGCACGCTCGCCGCGACGCTCCTCGGTTCTCCCGAAGGGATCCAGCGCGGTGCCGCGAAGGAACTTCAGCTTCGCAAGCAGCGAGAACCCGTGCCGCATCCACGGCCCGAACCTCATCTTGCGCGGCCGCCCGGTCCTGTGATCCATCCGCGCGAGAAGCGGCGGCGCGAGGTGATAGCGCAGCGAATAGTCACCCTCGAACCGGGAACCGATCGCATCGCGGAACTCCGCGCTGCCGTGCAGCCGAGCGACCTCGTACTCGTCCTTGTACGCGAGCAGCTTGAAATAGTAGCGGGCGACGGCCTGCGTCAGCGCGAATTCCACGGGCTTCGCGGTAGCCGTATCCGAGGTGGCGCCGTCGACGGCGATACCGGAATCCCCGGCTGCCGCACCCTCGGCGCGCCCGCGCAGCGCCGATTCGACGCCGCGCACCCGGTCGACCAGCGACCGGTAGCGCGCCGCGTACGCGGCGTTCTGGTAATCGGTCAGTTCCCGCACGCGGCGTTCGATCATCGCGTCCAGCGCGGACCCGCCCGGGACCGCGCCGTCGGGCCGGCGGAACTCGATCACCTGCGCGCGCGGTGAAGGCACGGCGAGCTTTTCCAGCGCGGCGGGATCGACCGCACAGCGACGGCCCCAATCGAACGCGGCCTTGTTCGTGTCGACTGCGACGCCGTTCAGTTCGATCGCCCGCACCAGCGCCGCGCGGCTCAGCGGCACCCAGCCTTTCTGCCACGCGTAGCCCAGCAGCAACGGGTTCGCATACAGCGCATCGCCCAGCAGCCCGACGGCCAGCGTGTTCGCGTCGATGAAGTCCATGTCGCGCTCGCCGGCGGCGTCCAGGATGTTGCGCCTCAGCGCTGCGCCGGGCAGCTGCCAGTCGGGGTCCCGGATGAAATCCGCCGTCGGCGAGACGTCGTCATTGATCACCGCGCGGGTCATGCCGGGGCGCATCTTCGAGAGTGCCTCGTTGCCGGCGGACACGACCAGGTCGCAGCCGATCAGCAAGTCGGCCTCGCCGGTCGCGATGCGGGTCGCGTACAGTTGAGCGGGTGTCTCGGCGAGTTGCACGTGAGAAAAGACCGCCCCGCCCTTCTGCGCGAGCCCGGCCATGTCGAGCACCGAGACGCCCTTCCCTTCGATGTGCGCCGCCATGCCGATCAGCTGACCGATGGTGACGACACCGGTACCGCCGACGCCGGTGACCAGGATGCCGTAGCCGTGGCTGCTGCCGGCTTCGGCGATCTTCACCGGTGTCGGCTCGGGCAGCGTCGAGATGTCGGGCACGGGCGTGCCGTCTGCCGCGCCACCGGCCAACCCGGACGCGGCCCGACCCGTGCCCTTGCGCAACGTGCCGCCCTCCACCGTGACGAAGCTCGGACAAAACCCCTTCAGGCACGAATAGTCCTTGTTGCACGAGGACTGGTTGATTTGCCGCTTGCGTCCGAACTCGGTCTCCAGCGGTTCCACCGAAACGCAGGAGCTCTGCACGCTGCAGTCGCCGCAGCCCTCGCAGACCGCCGGGTTGATCACCACCCGGCGCGCCGGATCCGGGAAACCGGGCTTGCCGTCGACGATCTTCTTGCGCCGGCGCCGCTTCTCCGACGCGCAGGTCTGGTCGTAGATCAGCACCGTGCAGCCAGGGACGTCCCGCAGCCTGCGCTGCACCCAGTCGAGGTGGTCGCGGTGATGGATGGACATCCCGGCCGGCAGCTGCGCGCGGACCGCGTCGTACTTTTCGGGTTCGTCGGTGACGATCACCACCTTCTTCGCGCCCTCGGCACTGACCTGCGCGACGATCTGCGGCACGGTCAGCGTGCCGTCGACGGGCTGGCCGCCAGTCATCGCCACCGCGTCGTTGTAGAGAACCTTGTAGGTGATGTTCACGCCCGCCGCGATCGCCGCGCGGATCGCCAGATAGCCGGAATGGAAATAGGTGCCGTCGCCGAGGTTCGCAAAGATGTGGCGCTCGCCGGTGAACGGCGCCTGCCCGATCCAGGGCACGCCCTCGCCGCCCATCTGAGTGAAGGTCTCGGTGCGCCGCTCCGGCATCCAGGTCGCCATGTAGTGGCAGCCGATTCCGGCGACGGCACGCGAGCCTTCCGGCACGTGCGTCGACGTGTTGTGCGGGCAGCCGGAGCAGAAGGTCGGCGTGCGCGCGACGGTGACGTGCGACTGCGCCAGCGCGCTCTCTTTCGCGTCGATGACCGCCATTCGCGATTCGATGCGCGCGCGAATGTCTGCGGGCAGCACGTCGAAGTCCGACGCGCTGCGGCCGAAGCGCGCGGCGAGCCGCTCGCGCATCTCCCCAGGGTGGAGCAGGCGCGCCGCGATCGCCCTGGCGATCAGTGCCGGAGAAAGCTCGTAGAGCGCTGGCAGCAGCCACCGTCCCTGCGGCATCGCCCACTCGCCGCCGCGCCCGTCCTTCTCGTCGAACTTGCCGTAGATCCTGGGCCGGACGTCGTCGCGCCAGTTGTACAGCTCTTCCTTCAGCGCGTACTCGATGATCTGGCGCTTCTCCTCGACGACCAGGATCTCGTCCAGCCCCGTCGCGAATTCGCGCACCGTCTGGGCTTCCAGCGGCCAGACCACGCCGCACTTGAACACGCGGATACCCAGCCGCTCGCAGGTCTCGCGGTCCAGTCCGAGATCCTCGAGCGCCTGCATCGTGTCGAGGTAGGCCTTGCCGCCGGTGACAATGCCGAACCATGCATTGGGCGAGTCGATCGCCGTGTAGTTCAGGCGATTCGCTCGCACGTAGGCGAGCGCCGCGTACCACTTGTAGTTGAACAGCCGGGCTTCCTGTTCCAGCGGCGCGTCGGGCCATCGGATGTTCAGGCCGTGCGGATCGTGATGGGGATACGCGAAGTCTTCCGGGATCAGGATCTGCACGCGGTCCGGATCGATGTCCACCGACGCGGACGCCTCGACCACTTCGGTCACCGTCTTCATCGCCACCCACAGGCCCGACCAGCGCGACATCGCCCAGCCGTGCAGCCCGAGATCGAGGTACTCCTGCACCGTCGACGGGTAGAACACCGGCAGCCCGCAGGCCTTGAAGATGTGATCGGACTGGTGCGGCAGCGTCGAACTCTTCGCACCGTGATCGTCGCCGGCCAGCACCAGCACCCCACCGTGCCTGCTGGTTCCCGCCGCATTCGCATGCTTGAAGACGTCGCCGCAGCGATCGACCCCGGGCCCCTTGCCGTACCACATCGAGAACACGCCGTCGTACTTCGCCTGCGGCGACAGATTCACCTGCTGCGAGCCCCACACGCTCGTCGCGGCAAGATCCTCGTTCAGACCCGGCTGGAAGACCACGTGATGCGCGGCAAGGTGCGACTTCGCGCGCCACAACGCCTGGTCAACCCCGCCCAGCGGAGAGCCACGGTACCCGGTGACAAAGCCGGCGGTGTTCAGACCTGCGCGCAGATCCCTGTCGCGCTGGAGCATCGGCAGGCGGACCAGCGCCTGCGTTCCGGACATGAACGCCCGACCGCGCTCGAGCGCGTACTTGTCGTCAAGGGTGACTTCCTTGAGAGCGCGTTCGAGCGCCTCGGATACCGCGCGCGTGTCGGGAGCGTTCATCCCTCGTACCTCCAGCACAAGATCGTGTCTCGCTGTGGCCTGCGACGAGCGGGTGTCGTCGGCGCGGGCCGCCGTTGCGCGCTTGTGGCGCCGCACCGCCGATTATGGCCGAAACCGGGCCGGCGGCGACGTACCGCTAGAATCCGCGATGTCACATTGGTTGCGCGCAACATCGGCACCGGGAGGCCAGATTGTCGTTCGTTTCAAGCCTGCAGGCCGCGTGGCGGCGTTCCGACTCCCTGCTCTGCGTGGGGCTCGACCCGGACCCGGTGCGCTTTCCCGGCGCGCTCTCCGGACGCAGCGACGCGATCTACGCGTTCTGTCGCGCGATCGTCGACGCGACCGCGGAGCATGTCTGCGCGTTCAAGCCGCAGATTGCGTACTTCGCGTCGCAGCGCGCGGAAGACCAGCTCGAAGCGCTGATCGCGCACATCCACGAGCAGCATCCCGGCATCCCGGTGATCCTGGACGCCAAGCGCGGTGATATCGGGTCGACCGCGGAGCACTACGCCCGCGAGGCGTTCGAGCGTTATCGGGCGGACGCGGTCACGGTCAATCCGTACATGGGCTTCGATTCGATCGAGCCATACCTCGGCTATGGCGAGCGCGGCGTCATTCTGCTGTGCCGGACATCGAACGCGGGCGGCAGCGAACTTCAGTCGCTGCAGATAACGGATCCGGAAGAAGGCACGGCAGGAGGCGGCGCGTCGAACGCGCCGCGAACGGCGACGCCTGGCGCGACGGCGCGCGCCGAGCGACTCTACGAGCGAGTCGCGCGCCTGGCGGCGGGCCCGTGGAACCGCAATGGGCAGATCGGCCTGGTGGTCGGCGCGACCTTTCCCGAGGAGCTGCGCCGCGTGCGCGAGATCGTCGCGGAGATGCCGATCCTCGTGCCGGGGATCGGCGCCCAGGGCGGCGACATCGACGCGACGGTGGCGGCCGGAGCGACCCGCGACGGTTTCGGAATGATCGTCAACTCGTCGCGTGCGATCCTCTATGCGGACAGCGGTGAAGGCTTCGCCGGCGCCGCCGCCGACGCGGCCCGCGCCACCCGGGACGCGCTGCGCGTCGCGGTCGCAAAAAGGCTTGCGTCATCCAGGCCGCCGGCGCAACACGGATGATTGCCTGCCCCGCCCGGGCGGCGTTGACGGGCGGCGCGCGGGCGTTACACTTCCGCTATCCGAACGAGCGGACCGTCCAAGAGTCCCGCCATCCGGAGATCCCGTCGCCGCCCGATCCGGAAAGGCTGCGGGTGCGGAAGGGGGAGTGATGCGCATCCTGCTTGCGGAGGACGACAAGGTCCTGGCCGACGGTCTGTGCCGATCGCTGCGACAGTCCGGCTATGCGGTGGATCACGTGAGCAACGGCACGGACGCGGACGCTGCGCTGGCCGCCAACGCCTTCGATCTGCTGATCCTCGACCTCGGCCTGCCGAAGATGAGCGGACTGGATGTGCTGCGTCGCCTTCGCGCACGCAACGTGACGACCGCGGTGCTGATCCTTACCGCGGCCGACACGGTCGAGCAGCGGGTACAGGGCCTGGACCTCGGCGCTGACGACTTCATGGCCAAACCGTTCGCGCTCGACGAACTGGAAGCGCGGGTCCGGGCGCTGGTCCGGCGCGCGATGGGCACGGCGAGCACCCAGATCCGGCTCGGACCGTTGACCTACGATCAGGTCGGACGCACCGTCTTCCTCGAAGAGCAGCCCCTGGAGTTGTCCGCCCGCGAGATCGGTCTGCTCGAAATTCTGCTGCAACGTGCCGGGCGCCTGGTGAGCAAGGAGCAGATCGTCGGCCATCTTTGTGAATGGGGCGAAGAGGTCAGCCACAACGCCGTCGAGGTCTACATGCACCGGCTGCGCCGCAAGCTGGAGGGCGGTGGCATCCGCATCGCGACGGTGCGCGGTCTGGGCTATTGCCTGGAGCGGCCGCCGGACGTCGGCACCAGCGCATGAGCGCTCCCGAGCAGACGCCAACCCCGCAGAGCAGGCATCCCTCGGCCCTCGACGACCTCCTGGCGACAAGAGAGTCCGCGCCGCGCGCGCCGAGATCGAGTTCGCGCCCCGGTGCCGGCAGGTTTCGACGCGGCGCGCAGCATCAGGGCGAGACGCGCAGCCTTTTCGGTGAAATCCTCGACTGGATGCTCGCACCGCTGCTGCTGATGTGGCCGCTGTCGATCGGCTTCACGTTCATCGTCGCCCGATCGCTCGCGGATGCGCCGTTCGACCGCGCGCTGATCGATCACGCCAATGTGTTCGTCCGACAGATCCAGATCGTCGACAACCGCAGTGTGGTCCGCAATCCCCGAGGCCTGCGCGATCTTCTCGGCAGAGGCACGGAAGACACGCTTTTCTACCAGATCTCGAAAGCAGATGGCGCGCTGCTCGCCGGCGAGCAGACGATGCCGTCCCCGACGCTCTACGACTTCCCGGCGCCGGGCCGCATCAAGCTGCGGACCGACCAGTTCCGGGGTCAGGAGGTGCGAATCGCGTATACCTACATGGACAACCCCGACGACACCGCGGTCAGTGCCGACTTTCCGGTGCTCGTGCAGATCGCCGAGACACTCGACATGCGCGTCGCGCTCGCCAACGAGATCATCAAGGGGGTCATCTTTCCGCAGTTCATCATCCTGCCGCTCGCGGTCGCGCTGGTCTGGTTCGGACTGAGCCGCGGGCTGGCGCCGCTCAATCAGTTGCAGCAGCGCATCCGCGAGCGAAGGCCTGACGACCTGTCACCTATCGATCCGCGCGGCGCGCCCGAGGAGATCGCGCCGCTGGTCGCCGCGTTCAATGAATTGCTGGGCCGACTCGACGACAGCTTCGGCTCCCAGAAACGATTCATCGCGGATGCGGCGCATCAGATGAAGACGCCGCTGGCCGGCCTGCGAACGCAGGCCGAACTCGCGCTGCGCGAGACCGAGCCCGAGCAGCTTCGGCGCCGACTCGAGCAACTCGCGATCGGCTCCGATCGGGCGGCCCACCTGATCAGCCAGCTGCTGTCGCTCGCGCGTATGGAGAACCTGCGCGACTCCACTCCCAGGCACGCGATCGACCTCGCCCCGCTGGCACGTTCGGCGGCGAGCGACTGGGCGATAGACGCGATCGAGCTCGGAATCGATTTCGGCTACGAGAGCGACGATGCCCCGGCGCCGATCGCCGGAGAGCCGGTCATGCTGCGTGAAATGTTCGGCAACCTGATCGACAACGCGCTGCGCTACACACCGCGAGGCGGCTCGGTCACCACCCGATTGCGCTCGAGCGCCGGGCGTGTCGAGTTCGAGGTCGAAGACAGCGGGCCGGGTATCCCCGAGTCCGAACGATCGCTCGTCTTCGAGCGTTTCTACCGCGTCCTGGGAAGCAACATCGACGGCAGTGGCCTCGGACTTGCGATCGTTCGTGAAATCGCGGACCAGCACGACGCGGCCGTCGAAATCCTCGACGGCCGGTGCCCGACCGGGCCCTGCGGCACTCGCATCGTGGTGAGCTTCCCCAAGCTGCGTGAAACGCTGTAGCGGCCCCCGGGGGCTGCAACGCGCGGCTCGGTTCGGGCCGGCAGACGTCGCGAGCGCCCCGTCCCGCCCGGGCCCTTTTTGACTTGAACCGCGGCTGGCGCTACACTTCGCGCCCTTCGGCGCATTAGCTCAGTTGGTTAGAGCGACGGAATCATAATCCGCAGGTCCGGGGTTCGAGTCCCTGATGCGCCACCAGTCGCCCAAAGCCCGCCGGGCAGCGTTTCCCGGCGGGCTTTGCCATTCTCCGGGCTTCTGGCGCCGGTAGGCCCGGTGCATACTGAGCCCTCCGGGCTCACGGTAAGGCGGTCGATGAATCACGCAGTGAAGGCTCTGTTCGTGACACTCGCGCTTGCGTTCGCAGTCGGCGTCTCGCCGGCGAGCGCGCAGCAGCGCAAGTTTCCGGATCACGTGCGCCTGGGAACGCTGGAGATACTGGTGTTTCCAAAGGCGACGCTCGACGGCAGGTCCGTCATGCTCGCGCCGGGCACGCGAATCCACGACAAGTCCGACATGTTGGCGCTGCCGTCGACCGTGCAAGGACCTGTAGCGGTTCTGTATCGGCTCGACACGCTCGGCCAGGTCGCGGAAGCCTGGATCCTGACGCCCGAGGAGCTGCGTCGCGCGAAGGAGGCTGCGGCGCGCGGCGCCGGGCGGTAGCGATGCGCCGCAAGGTCTACATCAAGTCGTTCGGCTGTCAGATGAACGAGTACGACTCGGCGAAGATGGCCGACGTGCTCGCGCAGGCCGAGGGCGCGGAACCTACCGACGAGCTGGGCGAAGCGGACATCATCCTGTTCAACACCTGCTCGGTGCGCGAGAAGGCACAGGAAAAAGTGTTCTCCGATCTGGGGCGCGTGCGGCAGCTCAAGCGACTGCGCCCCGAACTGGTTGTGGGCGTAGGCGGCTGCGTCGCGAGTCAGGAAGGCGCTGCCATCGTCGCCCGGGCGCCCTTCGTGGACGTGGTCTTCGGGCCGCAGACCCTGCACCGGCTTCCGCAACTGATCGAGCAGCGTCGCCGCACCGGGCGATCGCAGGTGGACATTTCATTCCCCGAGGTCGAGAAGTTCGACCATCTGCCACCTGCGCGCGTCGAAGGCGCGACCGCGTTCGTGTCGATCATGGAAGGATGCAGCAAGTACTGCAGCTTCTGCGTCGTACCCTACACGAGGGGCGAGGAAATCTCGCGGCCCTTCGAGGACGTACTCGTGGAGGTCGCCGGACTCGCCGAGCAAGGCGTGCGCGAGGTCACGCTTCTCGGTCAGAACGTCAACGCCTATCGAGGCGCGTGGAGCGGCGCTGGCGATGGCGACGCGGACTTCGCCCTGCTGCTCGAATACGTGGCGGAGATCCCCGGGATCGAGCGCATCCGCTACACGACATCGCACCCGAAGGAGTTCACCCGGCGGCTCATCGATGCCTACGGGCGGATCGGGAAACTGGTCGATCACGTGCACCTGCCGGTGCAGAGCGGCTCGGACCGCATTCTCGCGGCGATGAAGCGCGGCTATACCGTGCTCGAATACAAGTCGATCATCCGCAGGCTGCGCGCGGCCCGCCCTGAAATCAGCATCTCTTCGGATTTCATCGTGGGCTTTCCCGGCGAGACCGAAGATGACTTCGGGCGCACGATGAAGCTCATCGACGACGTCGGGTTCGACGCGTCGTTTTCGTTCGTCTACAGCCAGCGCCCTGGCACGCCCGCCGCCGATTTTCCGGACGACACGTCGCCACAGGTCAAGCTCGCGCGCCTTCAGACACTGCAGGCGGCGATCGAAGGCAATGCGCGAAGAATCGGCGAAGCCATGGTCGGCTCTCGGCAGCGAGTGCTGATCGAGGGAACATCGCGCAAGGATGCGGCCGAACTGTCGGGCCGCACCGAGAACAATCGGGTGGTCAATTTCCCCGGGCCGGCGCGCCTGATCGGCTGCATGACCGAGGTCGACATCACCGCCGCGCTGCCCCACTCGCTGCGCGGCCGGGCGATCCTGACAGACTGAACGCTAAGGCTCGGGCGGCACCTTCGATGATCCTGCACAAGCGAAGAATGGTCGCTGGCCTGCTCGCGGCGATCGTCGCGGGCAGTTCCTGCTTCGCGCAGCAGGCCGCGGGCGAAGTGTCCGCAGCAAAGGCGAGTACCGCAGGGCCCGCCGGGCTCGCGGGGCTGCTCGAGCGTGCACACAGCCTCCTGGCGCAAGGCCGCCCGGAAGAGGCTCTGTCCATTCTTACGCCGCAGATCCCCTGGTACGCGGGCTCGCCCGAGTTCGACTACCTGCTCGGCATCAGCGCGCTCGACACCGGTCGGCCCGGCGACGCCATTCTCGCGTTCGAACGCGTGCTCGCGGTGCAGCCCGACCATCTGCAGGCGCGCGCCGAAATCGCGCGAGCCTATCTCGCGGTCAACGAAAAAGAATCGGCACGCCGGCAGTTCGAAGTCGTGGCCGCGAACCGCATCCCGCCGGAAGTTCGCCGGGTCATCGATTCGTACCTGGCGCTGATCGGACGCAGCGACGAAACGCCGGGCCCGAAGCTGCTCGCCTACGTCGAATTCGGGACGGGATGGGACTCCAATGTTTCGCTGGGTTCCCTGAGCAACCAGTGGCTGCTGGGATCCGGCATTCCGGTCACTCCGATCGGGATCAGCAAGCCGATCAGCAGCCCCGTGATGCTAGCTGGCGGGGGTGCATCGGCAGTGATTCCGATGGGCGGCGGATGGGATGCGACCGCTGGCGGCCAGTTCAGCGGTCACTGGTACACCTCTGAACATACACTTGACATCGTGTCAACGGATCTTTTCGCCGGCGTCAATTACCAGGCTTCTTGCCACCAATTCAGCATGCTCGCGCAGTACCAGCACCTACATGTCTACGACACGACCTTCCGCAACGCGGTTGGCGGGCTGCTGCAATGGCGATGCGACGTCGACTCCAGAACCCAGGTGGGCACCTTCCTCCAGCACTTCGATCTGCGGTTCCCGGACCTGGGCGAGCGTGACGCACGACGCAACGTGGCCGGGGCGACGATGGCCCGTGTGCTCGGGAGTCAATCGGGCCCCGTGCTGGTGATGGGCGCATACGGCGGCAACGAGATTCCCAAACAGGACATTCCGCAGCTTCGCTACCAGCTCTACGGCGGCCGCGCGGCAGTCACGACCTGGCTGGGGGCCGGTTGGCGCGGATCGGCTGCGCTGTCGATCGAATACCGGAACTACGCAGGCGAGGAACCCCTCTTCGGCACGGTTCGCCACGACAGGCAAACGGATCTTCGCGTCGGAGCCGAGCGTCGGTTCGGACGGCACTGGACGATCTTCCCGGAGATCGTCTTCACACGCAATGCCTCGACCCTGCCGCCGAACGACTTCCAGCGCGTTCAGGCACTCGTGACTGCGCGATATGGCTTCTGACCACTATGGGCGCATACGCCGCATCAGGTCTTAGGCGCACGCTCCAGCAACTGGCGGTGCTGGCCGCCGCTTTGATCTCATTGCCCGCCGTCGCCTCCGACGGAACCTTCCTGGTAACCGTCGGCACGGTGATCGTTTCGCGCACCGACGTGGCCGGGGCGATGCAGCAGAGGCAGGTCAGCACCGGCGACGGCGTCGACAGCGGCGAGTTGATCGTCACGGCAGCCGACGGACGTGCCCAGATCCGGTTTAGCGACGGCTCGGTCGTGTCGCTGCAACCCGGCACGCGGTTTCGGGTCGACGAGTACCGGTTCGACAATGAACAGCAACGCGGCTTCTACTTCCTGCTGCGCGGAGCGATGCGCACGGCGACAGGCGCAATCGGCAAGCGCAATCACGACGACTACCGGGTCAAGACACCGACGGCGGTAATCGGCGTACGAGGGACCAACTACTCCGCGGTTGAAACGGTCTGCGATCCGACCTGCGCACCAGGGTCGAAGGCTGGCCTGCGGGTGGCGGTCGCCCAGGGGCGCATCGTCGTGCGCAGCGCAGCCGGCGAGATCGAAGTGAACGCGGGCGAGTCCGCAGAAGTCGATAGTGCCGACGCGATTCCGCGCCGTACCGAGGCACCACCGACGCTGGATCCGCCATTCCCGACTCGCACGAGCGTCGCGAGCCGCAGGACCGACACCATTGCCGGCGTCGCGCGCAAGGACGGCGCCGCGACATCGGCCGCGACATCGACCGTTGGTTCGGCCGAGCAGACGGAGCAACAAGCATCAGGAGAGTCCGGGCAGATCGTCAGCTGGAACACCGCCGCATGGCGCGACTTGTCGCCGGTGGTGATCGGCCGAGCGTCGGCCGGCGGACTTAATGGAAATTCGACGATCGATTCCGGTGTCGGAACCGGCGGAACCGGCGGAACCGGCGGAACCGGTGGGACCGGTGGGACCGGTGGGACCGGTGGGACCGGTGGAAGCGCCGCACAGCCATCCGGAACCACCAATGGCCAATCGCAGTCACAAACGGGATCAGGTCTGAGTGTTGGTCCCGGCGGCAACGGAACGTTGACGGACAGCGTTGCGACGTTGGCCAGCGGGCCTGCGACGAGCCCTGGCGGCTCAGGTTCGCCGAGTTCCCTCACCTCCTCGAGTGGGACGGGCTCAACGACGAGCGGCACCGGGGCGACGAATGACTCTGGGTCAACCACTGGTTCTGGCGAGAGCACCGGCTCCGGCATGAGTACAGGGTCGGGCATCACCTCCGGATCCGCCACTGGCACGGGTTCGAGCACAGACTCCTCGTCTGGTACTGGTACTGGTACTGGTAC
>JAHEDO010000168.1 GCA_024641185.1 Burkholderiaceae bacterium
GGCGCCCTTCGTCGAAGGGCACCGTCGCGTTGTGCGGGCTGTGCACGACCAGCGTCGGGCAGCGCACCTGGGCCAGCTCGGCACTCACCTCGGCGGCGCCGTCGGCGATCACCACCGCGACCGCCCCGGCCGCCGAGCAGGCGCGGCGCTGCAGTTCGTTGTACGAATCCACCTGCGCCCGACTCGCGCCCGGATAGTGTCGCGTCGTCGTCATCTGGCGGGCCAGCGGATCGGCGTCCTCCCAATTGTCGCCGATCAGCTGCAGCCAGGCGTCGCGATTGCCCTGCGGTTGCGAGCGCTCCCCGCGCATCGCCACGCCGCGCGCAAAGCCGCTGACCAGGATCAGGCGCTCGAGCCGTTCCGGATAGAGCCGCGCGAAGCGCACCGCGATCGGGGTGCCGCTGCCGATCGCCAGCAGCGTGAAGCGCGCGAGTCCGGCGTCGTCCACCACGCACTTCAGGTCACGCGCCCGCGTGCCCGGCCCGCGGCCCGAGCAGCGCGGTCCATGAACCTATGCGGCCGACCCGCTGTCGGGTAATCTCGGGCGCGGCGGTGATCCCCAGTGACCTTGCGAGGACCGGTGTCATGAGCGTCGACTTCACGCCTGAGCAGAACCAGATCCGCGACGCGGTGGCGCGACTGTGCGACGAGTTCGGCGACCGGTACTGGCTGGAGCGGGACTCCGATGGCCGCTTTCCGGAGGAGTTCTGTCGTGCGATCGCGGAGCACGGCTACATGGGCATCGCGATGCCCGCCGAATACGGTGGCTCCGGGCTGGGCATCACCGAGGCCGCGATCCTGATGCAGACGATCTCGCAGTCCGGTGCCGGCAACGGCGGCGTTTCCTCGGTCAGCCTGGGCATCTTCGGGCTGAACCCGGTGGTGCGTTTCGGCACCGAGGAGCAGAAGCGCCGGATGCTCCCCCCGGTCATCCGGCGAGAGGACATCGCCTGCTTCGGAGTGACCGAGCCGAACACCGGCCTGGACACCACGCGGCTGAAGACGCGCGCGGTGCGCAAGGGCGACCGCTACGTCGTGCACGGCCAGAAGACCTGGATCAGCACCGCGCAGGTGGCCAACAAGATCCTGCTGATCGCCCGGACGTCCGAAGAGAGCGCGACCGCGCGTCCGGTGGACGGCCTGAGCCTCTTCTACACCGATCTGGACCGCTCGAGGGTCGAGATCCGCGAGATCGACAAGATGGGGCGCAAGTGCGTGGACTCCAACCAGGTGTTCTTCGACGGGCTGGAGATCCCGTTGGAGAACCGGATCGGCGAGGAGGGCGAAGGGTTCCGCTACCTGTTGCACGGCATCAACCCGGAGCGGATTCTGATCGCCGCGGGACTGGTGGGGCTGGGCCGCGCCGCGCTCGAGAAAGCCACGCGCTATGCGAAGGAGCGTGTCGTGTTCGACCGCCCGATCGGCATGAACCAGGCGATCCAGCATCCGCTGGCGCAGGACTGGGCGGAGTTGGAGGCGGCCAACCTCATGGCGTTTCGCGCCGCGCAGCTCTATGACCGGGGCGAGGACTGCGGGGCGATGGCCAATGCGGCCAAGTACCTCGCCGGCGAGGCGGCCTTCCGGGCCTGCAACAATGCGATCCTCACGCACGGCGGCATGGGCTACGCGAAGGAGTACCACGTCGAGCGTTACCTTCGGGAGGCGCTGATCCATCGCCTCGCGCCGGTCACGCCGCACCTGATCCTGTGCTACATCGCCGAGCGCGTGCTCGGGCTGCCGAAGTCGTACTGATGGGGTCGCCAATGACGGGAAGACCGAGGATGCAGCGAGCGACAGCGGCCGGGACCGCGGGCGGCCCCGGGCTCCCGGCGCGCGATGCGCCGCCGGCTACGGCGGCCGGCGAGCAGGCCGGGGGTGCGGCGTGAGCGCTCCGCTGGACGGCGTGCGTGTCGTCGACGTTTCGAACATGCTGATGGCGCCGTACGCCACGCAGATCCTCGGCGACATGGGGGCCGAGGTCGTCAAGGTCGAATCGCCGGGCGGCGATCCGGTCCGCGGGATCGGCCCGATGCGCCACCCGGGCATGGGCGCGATCTTCCTGAACGTGAATCGCAGCAAGCGCAGCCTGGTGCTGGACCTCAAGCATCCCGACGGGCACGCGGCGCTGCTCGAGCTGATTCGCGGCGCCGATGTCCTGGTGTTCAACGTCCGCCCGCAGGCGATGGAGCGCCTCGGGCTCGGTTACGAGGCGGTCCGCACGGTCAACCCGGGCATCGTCTACGCCGGTCTGTTCGGCTACGGGCAGGCCGGTCCGTACGCGGCCAAGCCCGCCTTCGACGACCTGATCCAGGGCGCCGTGGCGGTGCCCTGGCTGTCGCACCTGGCCGACGGCGGCGAGCCGCGCTACGCGCCGACGGCGATCGTCGATCGCGGGGTCGCGCTGTGGGCGGTCGGCCAGATCACCGCCGCGCTGTACTGCCGCGCACGCACCGGGCAGGGCCAGAAAGTCGAGATCCCGATGTTCGAGATGATGGCGAGCTTCGTGCTCGGCGACCATCTCGCCGGGCACGCCTTCGAACCGCCGCTCGGCGCGCTGGGCTACCCGCGCATGCTCAACCCGGACCGTCGTCCGTATCGCACGCGCGACGGCTTCGTGTGCGTGATGATCTACACCGACCGGCACTGGCGCTCGTTCTTCCGCGCGCTGGGCCGCGAGGAGGAGTTCGATCGTGACGCTCGCTACGCGAGCATGACCGCCCGTACGCAGAACATCGCGGCGCTGTACCGCGAGCTTGCTGAACTGCTGGCCACGCGCACCACGGACGAGTGGCTGGCGCTGTTCGAGCGGGCCGACGTCCCGGCGATGCCGCTGCACACGCCCGAGACGCTGGTTCAGGACCCGCACCTGCAGGCGACCGGCTTTTTCGCGTTCGAGGAGCATCCGAGCGAGGGGCGGCTGCGGACAATGGCTTTTCCCAGCACCTGGTCGGCAACGCAGCCCGCCGCGTCGCGGCCCGCGCCGCGGCTGGGAGAGCACAGCGTCGAGGTGCTGCGCGAGATCGGCTACACACCGCAGCGCATCGCCGCGCTGCTCGAAGGCGGGGTCACCGCCGGGCCGCCGGCGGGCGAAGCCTGAGCGCGGCAGGGGCGCCCGGAAAGAAGCAAAACCAGGAAGGAGGGAGATGCGATGGCAGGGCTCTACTACGAGGAATTCCAGGTGGGCATGGAATTCCGCCACGCGCTCACGCGCACGATCACCGAGATGGACAACGTGCTGTTCTGCGCGATGACGCACAATCCGCAACCGCTGCACCTGGACGAAGAGTTCTCCAAGGGAACCATGTACGGGCAGCGCATCGTCAACAGCCTGTTCACGCTGGGCCTGGTGATCGGGGTGACGGTCGGCGAGACCACGCTGGGCACCACGCTGGGCAATCTCGGCATGACCGACATCCGGTTCAAGAAGCCGGTGTTCCACGGCGACACGATCCGCGCGGTCACGCGCATTCGCGAGATGCGCGAGAGCAAGTCGCGTCCGGACACCGGGCTCGTCGTGTTCGAGCACTTCGGCTTCAACCAGCGCGACGAGGAGGTCTGCTACTGCCTGCGCACCGGGCTCATGAGAAAGCGGCCGGCATGATCCTGCGATCCTGGCTGTTCGTGCCCGGCGACAGCGAACGCAAGCTGGCCAAGGGCCGCGAGAACGCGGCCGACGCGCTGATCCTCGACCTCGAGGACTCGGTCGCGAAGGAGCGCCAGCAGTTCGCGCGCGAGACGGTGCGGGGCTTCCTGCAGGCCCAACCCGATCGCGCTCGCCAGCGGCTGTGGGTGCGGATCAACCCGCTGGACACCGAGTTCGCCCTGCCGGACCTCGCGGCGGTGATGGCGGGCGCGCCCGACGGCATCGTGCTGCCCAAGGTGTACTCGGCGGCAGAGGTCACGATGCTGGACCACTGCCTGTCGGCGCTCGAGGCGCGCGAGGGGCTGGCGCGTGGGTCGACGAAGATCCTCAGCGTGGCGACCGAGACCGCCGCCTCGCTGCTCACTTTCCACACCTACCTGAACGGCGTCACCGACCGCCTCGTCGCGATGACCTGGGGCGGCGAGGACCTCGCCGCCGCGCTGGGGGCCAGCGACAACCGCAATCCGGCCACCGGCGAGTACGACGACCCCTACCTGGTGGCGAAGTCGCTGTGCCTGGCCACGGCGCGCGCCATCGGCGCGCAGCCGGTCGGCGTGGTGCACGTGGACTTCCGCGACCTGGCCGGGCTCGAAGCGGACTGCCACCGCGACAGGCGTGCCGGCTTCGTGGGCAAGATCGCGATCCACCCGGACCAGTCGGCGGTGATCAACCGGGCGTTCACGCCGTCGGACGAGGAGATCGCGCACGCGCGGCGGGTGGTCGAGGTGTTCGAGAAGAATCCCGGCCTGGGCACGGTCGGCCTGGAGGGCAGGATGCTGGACATGCCGCACCTCAAGCAGGCGCGCAACCTGCTGGCGCTGGCGGAGCAGGTCGGCGCGAAAGGGTGAGGGGGCGCGATGGCTGGCGCATTGGACGGCATTCGCGTGGTCGAGCTGGCCACGGTGATCCTGGGGCCGTGGGCGGGCCAGGCACTCGGCGACATGGGGGCCGAAGTCGTCAAGCTCCCGTCGGTCGTCGGTCGTCGGTCGTCGGTCGCGGGTCAGCGCACCCACAGCACGAGCGCGGGCACGGACATCAGAAGTGTGATCGTCACGATCTCGGCGCCGATGAACGGCGTGACGCCGCGGAACACCTTGCTGAGTGGAATCCCGGCGACCGAGCTGGCGACGAAGCAGTTCATCCCGAGCGGCGGCGTGATCAGGCCGATCTCCACCGTCTTCGTGAGCACGACGCCGAACCAGATCGGGTCGTAGCCGAAGCGCTGGATCATCGGGAACACGATCGGCAGCGTGAGCACCAGGATCGCGAGCTGGTCCATGAAGCAGCCCAGCACCAGGTAGATGAGGATCATCACGGCGAAGATGACCCACTGCTCGATCTGAAGGCCGTCGACGTAGGCGAGCAGCGCCTGCGGCGTGCCGGTGAGCGTCATGAAGTAGCTGAACAGGTGGGCGCCGATGATGATCGTGAAGATCATCGTCGTGGTGCGCACCGTGCGCGACAGTGCCTCCTTGAGCGCGCCGAAGCCCTGCCCCCGCAGGAACCAGAAGGCCAGGGCGATCGCCCCGGCCGCGCCGATCGCCGCCGATTCGGTCACGGTGACGATGCCCGAGTACAGGCCGCCGATCACCAGCACAAAAAGCACCACCATCGGCCAGACGCCGCGAAGCGCCACGAACCGCTCGCGCCACCCGAAGCGCTCGGTGCGCGGCGCGGCGTTCGGCACGTTCTTCGCCCAGAGGATCACGGTGGTCGTGTACGCGACGACCGTGATCAGCCCGGGCACGATCCCGGCGACGAACAGCAGACCGACGGAGGTCTCGGTCAGGATGCCGTAGATGACCATGATCACACTGGGCGGGATCATGATCGCCAGCGTGCCGGCCGACGCGATGGTGCCGATGGCCAGGCCGGGCGAGTAGCCGGCGCGCAGCAGTTCCGGCGCGACCGACTTCGACAGCGCCGCCGTGGCCGCGGTCGAGGACCCCGACACCGCGCCGAGTCCGGCCGCCGCCAGTACGCCTGCGATCGCCAGGCCTCCCGGCAGGTGCCCGACCCAGCGGTTCATCGCGGCGAACAGGTCGGAGGTGATGCGGCTCGAGGCGAGCATCTCGGCCATCAGCACGAACAGCGGAATCGCGATCAGGATCCAGGACGCCGACTGCCGGTAGGGCGTCACGGCCACGATGCCCATCAAGGTGTCCACCCCGCCCACCGCGTAGATGCCGACCATGCCGGTGAGCCCCATCGCGAAGCCGATCGGCATGCCCAGCAGAAGCAATGCCGCGAGCAACAGCAGGACGAGGGTGACGGTCATCGCGGCGCGGCGTCGGAAGCGCGCATGGCTCTGAGCGCGGCGGCGATCTGCAGCATGAGGCGCAACAGGATCAACGTGCCTCCCAGCGGGACGATTCCGATGGCGGACGCGAGCGGCAGCGGCAGGTCTTTGGAGACTTCGTAGTCCATGCGCAGGCTGAACACCGTTTCGCCCACGCTCGCGTACACCACGACAGCCCAGAATGCCGCGGACAGCATCGCGATGAGCAGGTCGGCGATCCGTTTGGTACGGCCGCGCCAGGAACCGTACAGCAGATCCACGCGCACGTGGCCGTCGTCACGCTGCAGCGCGGCCATTGTGAAGAACACGATGGCCGGCATCAGGTAGGTCTCGGTCACGGTCACGACCTCGCCGATCGGGTCGTTCAGCACGTAGCGCGTGAACGCCTGCGCGACGACCAGCGCGAGCAGCACGAACAACGCTGCGCTGGCCAGCGCAGCGAACAGGTTCTCGATCCGCTCGAGCCAGCCCGCCGCGTGCGGGTGCCGACCCTGCGGCAGTGTCGCGCCGCCGCCGCGCATCGGTTCAGGCTGGAGGAACCCGTTTGATCGCGGCCCGGAAGTAGTCGAGCACCTCCTTGCCGGGCAGGCCCTTGGCCGTCATGTCCGCGACCCACTTGTCGTAGAGCGGGCTGAGCGTCTCGCGCACCTTGTCCTGCTCGGCCGGCGACAGGGTGATGACCTCGACGCCGCCCGCCGCGTACTCCTTGATCAGCTGATCGTTGGTCTCGTCGAAGTACTTGCCCATGCGCTGGTTCACCTCGACGTCGGCCTTGTCGAACGCGGCCTTCACCTCGGCCGGCCAGCGATCCCAGGCACGCAGGTTCACCGCGTACGGCGCGTAGAACACCGTGACGTCGAAGCCCAGCGTGAAGTACTTGGAGACCTCGTGGACACGGTACGACTTCGCCGACGAGGTGGGAAAGATCGCGCCGTCC
>JAHEDO010000169.1:0-821 GCA_024641185.1 Burkholderiaceae bacterium
TCGCGAAGATGCCGACCTATTACGTGATGGACCGCGACCTGGACATGGCGCGGACCGTCGCGCCCCACATGCCCTCGGCCGAGCGGGTCGCCGCCTGCCGCTGGCTGCCCGAGGACGAGCTCGCGGTCTACGCCGCCGAGTTCGGCAGGACCGGCTTCCAGGGCGGTCTGCAGTGGTACCGCTGCGGCACGGACGGGCGCAACGCCGACGACCTGCAGCTGTTCTCGGGCCGAACGATCGACGTGCCCTCGTGCTTCATCGCGGGCGCGAGCGACTGGGGCGTGTACCAGAAGCCCGGCGAGTTCGAGGCGATGCAGGCCCGCGCCTGCACGCGGATGCTGGGCTGCCACCTGATCGAGGGGGCGGGGCACTGGGTGCAGCAGGAGCAGCCCGAACGGGTCGCCGACCTGCTGCTCGGATTCCTCGGACACGACGCGCTGCGGCAGTCGCCCCCGGATTCGGCCGCGAGCTGACGTTTCGGCGGGCGTACGGCCTCGCGCGAGGCGGGCGGGCGGGCCGCGACCGACCGAGCCGGGGCCTGGCGCGTCCGGCGCATGCCTGGGCCATATGAGGAAAAAGTCCGCGCGAGGCGGCGCAGTCCGAACTGCTCAGCCTTGCCACGCTCCAGGAAAAGATCTAGATCAACTCGTCGGCCTACGCGGCCTCGGTCACCGGCGCCTACGACGGAACCGCCGCCGCCGGCCTCGCTCGCGGGCGAGGCTTCGCTGCCCCGGCGAGCGGCGCACCGGCGCGACCGGCGCGACTAGCGCGAAGCCACCTTGTAGTCGATGAGCACCGGCGCGTGGTCGCTGAAGCGCTGT
>JAHEDO010000169.1:831-3550 GCA_024641185.1 Burkholderiaceae bacterium
CGGCCTCGCGCGAGGCGGGCGGGCGGGCCGCGACCGACCGAGCCGGGGCCTGGCGCGTCCGGCGCATGCCCGGGCCATGTGAGAAAAATCCGCGCGACGCCGCCCATCGCCGCCAGGCGCGCGCCCGTCCGGGCCGCCGTGACACCAACCTGCTCCATGGACAGACTCGCAAACATCTGGTCCAACCTGCGGGCTTCATCGGCTCGCCAGACCCATGAACCCTGGTCTACGTCGTGGAAGACGGGCGATGGCGCGGCGACACATGCGCGGCCTCAACCTGGTGGAGGTGGTCGTGACGCTCGCGGTGGCGAGCATTCTCACCGCCTCCGCAGTGCCGACGTTCGCCGAAATGATGCGCCGTGCCCGCACCAACTCGGTCGTCGCCGACCTGCGCTCGGACCTGCTCTTCGCGCGCAGCGAAGCCGCCAAGCGCAACCAGGGCGTGATCGCCTGCGCCGCCTCGGTGACGGCCGGAACCTGCGCCGGCGGGACGGACTGGGCGGGCGGCTGGCTGGTGTGCACCGACGCCAACAACGACCTCGCCTGCGACCCGTCCAGCGACCTCGCGCCGAACCCGCTGCGGGTGCATCCCGCCATTCCCGGCACGCTCACGCTGACCGCGCCCGCGAATCCGATCAGGTTCAACGGCACGGGAGAGAGCGCGGCGGTATCCGCCTTCACGGTCAAGGGCACCTGGACCGGCGCCACCGCCAGGACCATTCGCGTCGAGCCCTCCGGGCTCGTTCGCGGCTGAACGGACGATCCGGATGCGCATCACCGCCCCGGTTTCGCCCAACCGCCGTTCGATCGCGGGTTTCAACCTCATCGAGGTGCTGATCGCGATGGTCGTGATGTCGCTCGCCTTCCTGGGTTCGAGCAGCATGATCCTGACCACGATGAAAGCCACCCACGGGGGAGCCCTGCGGGATTCCGCGGTCCGGCTCGCCAACGACATGGCCGAGCGCCTCGAAGGCAACAAGGCGGCGGCCCTGAACGGCGCCTATGCCCTTGCGGCGGGCGCCGCGCCCGGCGCAGGCGCGGACTGCACCGCCCAGGCGTGCACCGCCGCCGAGCTCGCCGGCTACGACCTCGCCGGCTGGTACAACCTCGTACAGAGCAAGCTTCCGGGCGCATCGGCCGCCGTCACCCGCACCGCCGCCGGGCCGCCGGCCGTCTACGAGATCCGGCTCGTGTGGACCGACCGCGCCTGGGGCAAGAGCGGGGGCGACGGTACCGAAACGTTCACCTACGTGACGACGCGGGCGGTCTCGCCATGAAACACCGCCGCGAACTGCACCGAAGCATCCGCGGGTCCGGCCGCGCGGGCGGCTTCTCGCTGGTCGAGATGATGATCGCGATGACGCTCGGCCTGATGATGCTGGCCGGCGTGCTGACGCTCTTCGGCACCTCGGCGCGCACCGGCCGCACCACGGAGGCCAGTTCCGCGATGCAGACGTCGGGACGCTACGCGATCAGCGTGCTGCGCTTCGAGCTCCTGCACACCGGCTACGACTCGTTCAACGGCTTCGAGGCCGTCGAGGTGCCCGGGGTGGTGAACGTGACCGGCGACTGCGTGGTGGGCTTTGCGTCCAACCTCGGCCAGCGGCTCTGGGCAACCGACGACCGAAATCCTTTCGCGGGCACCTGCGTGCCGTCCGCCAGCTATCTGACGGGCGATGTGGTCGCTTTCCGCCGTGCCTCGCTCGCGCCCCCCGCGGCGCTGGCCGCCGACCGGCTGAACGTGCGCATCGCGTTCGAGGGCGCGAGCGTGTTCCAGGGCAGCACGCCCCCGGCGAACGGGTTCGCGCCCGTCGCAGACCATCAGATGGAGGCGATCGTCTACTTCGTCAGCCCGTTCACCGTGTCGGCCGACGAAAGCCCGCGCGTCCCCGCGCTGTACCGCGTGCGACTGGGCGCCGGCCCGTCAATGGGCGCCCCCGAACTGGTCGCCTCCGGCGTCGAGGACTTCCAGATCGAGCTCGGCGTGCGCGATGCGGCCGGCACGATCAGCTTCGTCGATCCGGACACCGTCGCTCCGGCCGCGGTGACCGCCGCGACCACCGGCAGCACGGCGTGGAACTTCGTCGAGACCGCGCGCGTACACCTGCTCGTGCGCAGCGAGAAGCCCGAGCCGGGCTACAGCCCGGGCGGGCGCACCTACCAGCTCGGCAGCAAGACCGTGACCGTCAACGACGCCTTCCGCCGGGACGTCTACACGACCGTCGTTCAGCTGCGCAACAGCTGAGCGTCGAGACCGACAGGACACCCACCATGACGCAGCACCGAGACCGCCCCGCGCGCAGACCGCGCGCAGAATCTTCGCCGACGCCGCGCGCCGGGCAGACCGGCGCTGCGCTCGCGACCGTCGTGATCATGCTGGTGCTGGTGATGCTGCTGGCCTACAGCGCGGCGCGCATTTCCAGCAACCAGCTGCGCACCGCGGGCAACGAGCAGTTCCAGTCGATCGCGCTGAATCGCGCCGAAACCGGCGTGGCCAACGGGGAGACCTGGCTGGGCACCGTCGCGAACAACGCGAACATCTCGAGCGTCGGATTCCGCGAGCGCAACCTCGCGACGCCGCAGCTCTATCCGCAGGGCTTCATGGCCGGAAACGGCCTGGACCCGCTGTCGATGGACTGGAACGCGACCAATTCGCTCGGGGTCGATGCCACCACGCGATACCTGATCGAACTGGTGGCCTCCTCCAAGAGCCTGCCCG
>JAHEDO010000169.1:3560-6871 GCA_024641185.1 Burkholderiaceae bacterium
CGTGCCGGAAGATGAGCGTGTTCCGAGTGGTATCGCGCGGTGGGGGCGACCGTGGCGCCGAGCGACTCGTCGAGTCGCTCTACGCGGTGCCCAACTGCGTCTGAGGAGGATGATCGATGCGAACCCTACGACGCCGCTGGATGCCCGCCGCCGGGCTGTGCGCGATCGCGGCCACGATGGCGGCGATCGCCGCGTCCACGTTCAGCCCCGGGCAGCAGCCGATCGCCTGGATCGCTCAGCCTGAACTGACGGCCTACGATCTCGCCTCCAACAACGAGACGATCTTCATCAGCGACTACGAGACGACGTTCTGGAGCGGCAACCTCTACGCGTACCGGATCTCGGCCGCGGGGCAGGTCGACCGCACCACGAACCGCTGGCCGACGGGCGGCGCGGCGCAGGCGCTGGCCGAACTCGACTGGAACACCGCCCGCAAGATCGTGACCCGGGGCGGCGCCGGCACCGGCGTCCCGTTCCGATGGGCAAACCTCATCAGTTCGGACCAGACCGCGCTGGGCAGCCAGAACGTGCTGAACTACCTGCGCGGCGACCGATCCAACGAGTCGCCCAACGGCACGAACCTGCGCTCGCGGCGTCACATTCTCGGCGACATCCTTCGGTCCAAGCCGCACTATGTGCGCGGCACGACCTCGGTCGTCTACGTGGGCGCCAACGACGGAATGCTGCACGCTTTCGACGCGGCTACCGGAGTGGAACTCTACGCGTACGTTCCGTCGATGCTGATCGCCAAGATGAGCGCGCTCGCACCGGCGGTGCCGACGCTGTACACGCACACCCACTTCGTCGACGCCTCGCCCAACAGCGGAATGGTCGGCTCGATGCGGGTGCTCGCCGGCGGGTTGGGCGCGGGCGGCAAGGGGCTGTGGGCACTGAACATCACCGCCGACGCGACCACCCCGCCCACGAGCGAGGCCGAGGCGGCCAGCCGCGTGCTCTGGGAGATCAACGACCAGACCGGTGGATTCAACGACGACCTCGGGTACACGTACGGCGAAGTGCGCATCCGCAAGGTCAACACCGGGGTCACCGCGGTCATCGTCCCGAACGGCTACCTGAGCGTCAACGGCAAGGCCAAGCTGTTCGTGATCGACGCGGCCACCGGTTCGCTGATCCGGTCGATCAGCACCAACGCCGGCAACGCCGCGAACCCGAACGGCCTTTCGTCGGTCGCCCTCGTGGACGGCAACGGCGACGGCACGGCCGACATCGCTTACGCCGGCGACCTCGACGGCAACCTGTGGAAGTTCGACCTCTCGAGCGCCGACCCGAACGCCTGGTCGGCGACCAAGCTGTTCACCACGTCGCCGGCCCAGGCGATCACCGGATCGCCGTCGGTGTCGCTGCACCCGCGGGGCGGGCTGATGGTGCTGTTCGGTACCGGCAAGGCATTCACCTCGGCCGACCTGGACGACACCAGCGTGCACTACCTGTACGGCGTCCGCGACGGCGCCGCGGGCGGTGCCACGACGATCCAGACGCAGACGCTGACCGAGCGCACCTACACCATGCCCAACGGCCTGCCGGTCCGTGTGCGTACCGTCACGATGAACCCGATGGACTGGACCACGCACGTCGGCTGGAAGCTGCCGCTTCCGGCCGGCGAGCGAACGCTGGGCGACCGCACGCAGGTCACCAATACCCGCTTCTTCCTGCACACCTACAACCCCACGGTCGGCAGCGGCACCGACCGGCGCGGCGAGAACTGGGCGCTGCAGATCGACTACCTGTCTGGCGGCGGCGCGGTCGACCCGTTCATCGACATGAACCTGGACGGCAAGGTCGACGACGGCGATCGGGTCGGCGTCGGCACCGGGCCGACCACCGTGCCGGTGGGCACCTTCCTCGAGGCGGGCGTGTTCTCCCAGCCGCTGCTGGTGAACTCGGGCGCGTACCTGCGCGACGTCTACTCCGAGAACGCCAACCTGCCGCCGATCTTCGTGGATGCGCCGGTCGGCACCGGATCGGGCGTCTCCGGCGGCCACTTCGACGTCGACATCTACTACCCGGGCAGTTGCGGCGACGCCGGCGGGGCGCCGCTGTGCCTGGAGATCAAGGGCCGCAAGCATTTCCACGAGTACGACGACACCTTCGACGTGACCGGCGTGAACATGCTCAACGCGAGTTCGTCGACGCTGAACCTGTCGAACGCGCTGCCGGTGATCGGCGCGAACACCGAGTTCAAGGTGCTGGCGATGAACCAGTACCTGAACCCCGCCGCCAAGCTGTCGGTGGGCGGCGCCGGCTACGTCAGCGTCAAGAACTACGCCGGGCAGGCGTCGCAGGCCAACGCCAGCTTCGTCACCGGGCTGCCGAGCTACACTGCCGCGACGATCAGCACCCTGGTCATGAACCTGCCGCTGGACGCGTTCGCGACCAAGGACTGGTGGGGCAACGGTGACCTCAGGGTCGGGCTGATGCCGACCCAGACCGGCTGCGTGAACAAGACGAGTACCGGAAAGAACGCGACGGTGCCCAGCAGCTCGGTCTGGGACCCGACGCCCGGTTTGCAGGGCGAACGCCACAACGGCGCGCTCACCGTCCAGCTGATCCGGGCGAACACGCCGCCCAGCGCGCTGGAGATGAACGTGCCCGGCAAGCCCGAGTACGGCTGGCGCGTCAACATCAACGACTTCATGCGCTACGTGCTGGTCGAGTGGACCTTCTTCTGGCACCACCCGAACGGCCAGTGCTACAAGCCGGGTGCCAACTGGGTGAAGGATCCGCCGCAGGATCCGACCAGCGGCGGCAAGCCGACGACACCGCCGGCCGGCACCGCCGACCCGCGCGACGGCGCCTTCCGGATCGGCAATCTCACCGCACCCTCGAACGTGACCGAGATCTCGCGCACCGTCGTCGAATCCGGCGACACGATCACCTTGACGATCAGGTGGTCCGACAACACGGTGATCACGCTGACCTTCACCGACCACGGCGACGGCACGATGACCGTCACCCAGTCCGACAACAAGGGCAACTCGGCGACGGAACTGCTCGATGCGCGCAGCGCGAACTCGCTGCTGCAGAGCCTCGGTCGCAACTCCACCGCGGCCGGCGTGCTGATCAACCTGCCCAGCCTGACGCGCAGCCCGAACGTGGGCCGGCTGTCCTGGCGTGAAATCCTGCGCAACTGACCGCGCGCACCGAGGATCGACCGATGACCACTCTCACGCCCTTCGCCGCCGTGCGCGTGCCGCTGCGCCGCCCGCGCCGCGGCTTCACGCTGATCGAGATGGTGATCACGATGGCGATCCTCGCCATCCTGGCCGCGCTCGCCTACCCGTCGTACACGA
>JAHEDO010000363.1 GCA_024641185.1 Burkholderiaceae bacterium
CCTTGACCAGCAACTCGATCACCTCCACTTCCTTGAAATCCCCGATGTCGGGAACCTTCACTTCGATTGTCTGGCTCATTGATCTGCCTTCTCGGCGAAACTGAAGACCCGGGACGGGCCAGCGGAATTCTTGTCGAACTCGGCTCCGGCGAGGATGCCCGCCTGCGCGACCGCACGCGCGGTGCGCAGCCGGTCGTAGCTGGCGTGCATTGCGCCGAGCGCGAAGTTGCGCCCTGAGCCGATGCCCCAGAAGCGCTCGAACTTGAACACTTCGCGCAGCGAGTAGATGCCGTAGATGCCGCTCGGGTTGGCGATGACCGCCGTGATCTGTGAAGACTCGTAGGGGTCGTCCTCGTCTTCCTTGGGGTTGAGGAAGAACTTCTCCTTGAGCTCGGTGTGCGCGCGCAGGAAGGTGTCGAACACCTCGTCGCGCGAGTGCAGCTCGAGCCGATCCATTGACGTGAGAAGACGCCGCACCACGGAGAAATGTGCGGTGCTGCCCGCGAGCCCGATATACGAGTCGCCCACCTTGATGATCTTCTCGTTGGCTTCGTAATCCCCGGACAGCCGCACCTCGCCGAAGGTCACCAGCGAATCGGAGGCGATCGCGATCTGCCCCGCCTTTCGCACGACAACGGTGGTGGTCATTGCGTAGCGCTCAAAGCATCGCGCGACGGAAGTCGCCCAGCAGTTGCGCAAGGAACGCGTTGAATCGGGCCGCGGCCGCGCCGTCGATCACGCGGTGGTCGTAGGAAAGCGAGAGCGGCAGGATCAGTCGGGGCTGAAAGGCCTTGCCGTCCCAAACCGGCTTCATCGCAGACCTGCAAACGCCGAGAATCGCAACTTCCGGCGCGTTGATGATCGGCGTGAAGTAGGTGCCTCCGATGCCCCCGAGACTGGAGATCGAGAAGCACCCGCCCTGCATGTCGGCCGGGCCGAGCTTGCCCTCGCGTGCCTTGGCCGAGAGCTCGCCCATCTCCTGCGCAATCGCGATCACACCCTTCTTGTCGGCGTCCTTGATCACCGGCACGACCAGCCCGTTGGGCGTGTCGGCGGCGAATCCAACGTGGAAATACTGCTTGTAAACGAGGTTGTCACCATCGAGCGAGGCGTTGAACTCGGGGAAGCGCCTGAGCGCGGCGACGCAGGCCTTGATCAGGAACGCGAGCATGGTGACTTTCACGCCGCTCTTTGCGTTCTCCTTGTTCAACTGCACCCGGAAATCCTCGAGTTCGGTGATGTCCGCGTCCTCGTTGTTCGTGACGTGCGGGATCATCACCCAGTTGCGGTGCAGATTGGCACCCGAGATCTTCTTGATGCGCGACAGTGCCTTGGTCTCGATCGGCCCGTATTTTGCGAAATCGACCTTGGGCCAGGGAATCAGCCCGAGCCCCGCACCACCATCGCCCGCGGGCGCCGGGGCGGGAGCGGCGGCGCCAGCCGCGCGCGCGACGGCATCCTTCACGTAGGCGCGAATGTCGTCGTGCACGATCCGCTGCTTGGGACCCGTGCCGCGCACCTTCGCGACGTCGACGCCGAGTTCGCGAGCGAAGCGCCGCACCGACGGCGACGCATGGGCCTTGACGACGTGCGCATCGGGCGGCAGCACACCGGCCGGAGGCGGCGGATGCACGACTGCGCCTGGTGCCACCGGCGCAACGGAACTGGCAGACGTGCTCGCCGCGGCGGCCGGCGGCGTGGCAGCGGCAGTTGCCGGCGTCGACACCGACGCGGCCGCTGCCGCACCGGGCGCGGCTGCCACCCCATCCAGAACGAGAATCGGCGAACCCATCGACACCTTGTCGCCGACCTTGACCTTGAGTTCTCGCACCACGCCGGCGGCCGAACTGGGAATCTCCATCGACGCCTTGTCCGATTCCACCGTGATCAGCGACTGCTCGACGCCTACCGTATCGCCCGGCTTGACCAGTACCTCGATGACCTCGACCTCGGCGAAGTCGCCGATGTCCGGCACCGCGACAGCGACCGGTCCGGCAGGCGCCGCAGCGGGCGCGGCCGCCTGTGCG
>JAHEDO010000364.1 GCA_024641185.1 Burkholderiaceae bacterium
GGAAGGCGATTACTACGGCTACGACGGGCCGTGCCCCCCGTGGAACGACTCGATCGTTCACCACTACGTGTTCACCGTCTACGCGCTCGACGTGGCCGAGTTGCCGCTCACGGGCCGCTTCGGCGGCGAGGACGTGCGCCGCGAGATCGGCCGGCACTCGCTCGCCAGTGCCTCGATCACCGGCACCTACACGCTCAACCCGAAACTCGCCGGATGACCGAGCTGATCCTGGTGCGCCACGGCGTCACCGCGTGGAACCGCGAGCGGCGCTTCCAGGGGCACACCGATCCGGGGCTCGACGACGAAGGACGCGAGCAGGCGCGGCGGGCCGCGGCGCGGCTTGCGAGCGAGCCGGTGGACGCGATCTACGCGAGCGACCTCGGGCGTGCGTGGCAGACCGCCGAGCCGCTCGGCAAGGCCACGGGGCTGCCGCTGCGCAGCCGGCCCGCGCTCCGGGAACGGCACTACGGCGCGTTCGAAGGGCGCAGTCACGACGAGTTGGCGCGCGAGGCGCCCGAGGCCTTTGCGCGCTGGGAGCGGCGCGAGCCCGACTTCGAGCTGCCCGGAGGCGGTGAATCGCTGCGCGCCTTCGACGCGCGCGTGCGAGCGACGCTCGACGAACTCGTGGCCCGCCACCCGGGCCAGCGCGTGGTCGCGGTAACGCACGGCGGCGTACTCGACTGCGCGTATCGGGCGGCGCGCGGCCTGGCGCTCGACGCGCCGCGCGAGCATCAATTGCTCAACGCCAGCATCAACCGGCTTGGCTGGCGCGACGGCGCCTTCTTCCTGATCGACTGGGCCGACGTCGCGCACCTGGCCGACGCCCGCGACGACGTCGGCGCCTGAGACCAGGTGCAGCCCGCGCGGGGCTCGCGCCGCACACGGACGCGAACGCGCTAGAATCGCCGGCCTTGTTTTGTCCCCTGCCTTGTGGCGTCCCATCGGGGACGACGAATGCTAAGGAAACCCCATGTTCGATCGAAACCTCGGAATCGCTCAGGTTGACCCGGAGCTCTGGAATGCGGTGCAGCTCGAGAACCGCAGGCAGGAAGAGCACATCGAGCTGATCGCCTCCGAGAACTACGCCAGCCCCGCGGTGATGGCCGCGCAGGGCTGCCAGATGACCAACAAGTACGCCGAGGGCTACCCTGGCAAGCGCTACTACGGTGGCTGCGAGTATGTCGACATGGCCGAGCAGCTGGCGATCGACCGGGTCAAGAGAATCTTCGGTGCCGAGGCGGCGAACGTTCAGCCGAGTTCGGGCTCCCAGGCCAACCAGGCGGTCCTGCTCGCGTTTCTCAACCCGGGCGACACGATCATGGGGATGAGCCTCGCCGAGGGCGGCCACCTCACGCACGGCATGCCGCTGAACATGTCGGGCAAGTGGTTCAAGGTGGTGTCCTATGGCCTGGACGCGAACGAGGCGCTCGATTACGAGGCGATGGAGCGCACCGCGCGCGAGACGCGTCCGAAGCTGATCATCGCCGGCGCGTCGGCGTATTCGTTGCGCATCGACTTCGAGCGCTTTGCCAGGGTTGCCAAAGAGGTCGGCGCGATCTTCATGGTGGACATGGCGCACTACGCCGGCCTGATCGCGGCCGGTGAATACCCCAACCCGGTGCCGCACGCCGATGTCGTCACATCCACCACGCACAAGAGCCTGCGCGGTCCGCGCGGCGGCATCATCCTGATGAAATCGGCGCACGAAAAGGCGGTGAACTCCGCGGTGTTCCCGGGCCTGCAGGGCGGCCCGCTGATGCACGTGATCGCGGCCAAGGCGGTCGCGTTCAAGGAGGTGCTCGACCCGTCGTTCAAGCGCTACCAGCAGCAGGTGATCGTCAACGCGCGCGCGCTCGCGGAGACCCTCGTCGAGCGCGGACTGCGCATCGTGTCGGGGCGTACCGAGTCGCACCTGATGCTGGTCGACCTGCGGCCCAAGGGCATTACCGGCAAGGCGGCCGAAGCGGTTCTCGGCACCGCGCACATCACCTGCAACAAGAACGCGATTCCGAACGACCCGGAAAAAC
>JAHEDO010000170.1 GCA_024641185.1 Burkholderiaceae bacterium
GCGAGCACCCGAAGCGCCACGCCCGCCATCGCGGGAACCCGGACTGGTTCTTCGGCCGCGTACACAGGGATCGCGACGGACAGGTCAGTCGCGAGGACGTGATCGCTGCCCAGCAGCGCCAGCTCCAGATGTTCGATCGCGCCGACGCGAACCGCGACGGCAGGGTTTCCGACGAGGAGATGCATGCGATGCGCGATGCGCTGCGCGAGCAGCACAGGCAGCGCCGTCAGGGCACGGCACCGGGAAGCTCGAGCGCACCCGCACCCGCACCCGAGGACGATCACAAGGGCTGAGCACCGATCCGCGAGGCGGTCGCCGCGCCGTATCGGCTGCCCGCTGCCGCGCGTTCACCTCGACGGGTAATGGGCCTGGAGGGCGATGGCGGCGATCGCGATACGCGTGTAGCCCAAGTCAGGCAGTCTGTCGTGACGACAGTCTCTGACTCTGCTTCGGCCCCATGATCCGCGGTCTTCTCGAATGGCTCGCTTGCAGCCTCGTCGCCGTTTTCGGACTCGCCTTGCTGACCTGGGGGCCGTTTGCCGTGCCCGACGGCAAGCGTGTCGCCGGCGACGGCAGCCGGTCCGCGCTCGCTGCGGCCGCTGAGGGATCGCGCGGCGTGCGCGCGCCGAGTCGTGCTCAGCCCTGAAGCTGGCCCCACATTTCCATGTCGCGCTGGGCCGTCCAGATGCGGGGGTGCTTGATGCCGCTCGCCTCATCGTAGGCGCGCGACACGTCGAAGGGCAGGCAGTGCTCGTAGATGAACACGCCGCCGAATACCGGGTCCATCACGCGCCGCGTGTCGGCGAACACGTCTTTCAGTGACTTGCCCGCCGCGATGCCGGCCTTCGCCGCGCCGTAGAGATCGGTCACCCACTTCTTCGTGTAGTCGATCGCCTTCTCGCAGTCCGCGGCATTGGTCATCGCCGGCCCGCGCCCGGGGACGAGCTTTTCCGCCTTGAGCGCACGCAGTCGCTCCAGGGTGTCGGGCCACTCCTCCAGCTGCGCGTCTCCGGTGTAGACCCCGGCGTTGTACTCGACCAGGTCGCCGGAGAAGCACACGCGCTGCGACGGGATCCAGGCGATCGTGTCGCCCTTCGTGTGGCCCGGGCCGATATGCATCAGCCGTACCTCCAGCTTGCCAAGGTGCAGCGTGAGTTCGCGCTCGAACACCATCGTCGGCCAGGTCAGCCCGGGGATCGATTCGACGTCCTGGAACAGTCGCGGAAAACGCTCGATCTCGGACTTCATGTCCGCTTCGCCGCGCTCGGCGATCATCTCCCAGGTGCCGCGGCTGGCGAGAATTTCCTGAGCGCCTTCCGCGAAGTAGGCCGAGGCGCCGAGCACGCGCACCGCGTGGTAATGGGACAGCACCACGTACTTGATCGGCTTGTCGGTCACCTCGCGGATGCGCGCGATCAGGTCGCGCGCCATCGCGGGCGTCGCCGTCGCGTCGATGACCATGCAGGCGTTGTCGCCGACGATCACGCCCGAGTTCGGATCGCCTTCGGTGGTGTAGGCCCACGCATTCTCGGAGAGTCGGGTGAATGTGACCTGCTTGGCGGCGAGGTCACCTTTCGAAGCGAACTGCTTGCTCACGGGTGCTTCCTTGAAGAAGGGGGATGCGGGCGCCCGCCAGACCGCTCGACCAGAGGTCGATCACGAGCCCGGCGAACTGTTCGTGGCTGACGGGCCCGTCGGGCCGCAGCCAGGTGAAGGTGAAGTTGATCATACCCAATAACGCCATCGTGACGACGACGCGGTTGTGCGCATCGAGCGCGTCCGGATAGGCACGCTCGAGTGTCGACGCGATCGCGTCGACCACCGCGCGTTCCTGCGACCGGATCCGCTGCATCTCGTCCTCGGCCAGGAACTTGACGTCGTTGAGCAGCGCCGCGTGATACGCGTGCGACGTCTGGTATTCGGCCATCAGCGCACGCACGATGGCCGACAGTTCCTCGTTCGCAGGCAGGCTCCGGGCCTTCTCGGTTTCGACCAGCGCGAGCAGCCGTTGCGTGTAGGTGTCCAGCGCCTCGAAGAGCAGGGCGTCCTTGCTCGGGAAGTAGTGGTAGAGGGTGGCCTTCGACGCGCCGCACTCCTGCGCGAGGTCCGCCATCGAGGCGCTCGGGTAGCCGCTGCGCGCGAACGCGTGCACCGCACGCTGCAGGATGCGCGCGCGATGCTGGTCGTAGTCCGCTGCCCGGGGTCGCGCCATGGTCGCCTTCGACGTCCTCGCCGCCGGGTCAGCGCTCGTCGTAGCTGATCACCACCCGCTCGCTCACCGGATGCGACTGGCAGGTCAGCACGAAACCGCGCTGCATCTCGTGGTCTTCGAGGGTGAAGTTCTTGTCCATTCGCACTTCGCCCTCGAGCACCCTGGCACGGCAGGTGCAGCACACGCCGCCCTTGCACGCATAGGGCAGGTTAGCCCCCGCCATCAGGCCCGCGTCCAGGATCGCCGGACCGTCGAAGGGGACGCGCAGTCGCCGCTCCTTGCCGTCGACGATCAGCACGACGTCGGCGCGCGGCGCGTCGTCGGCGACCTCGCGAACCGGCGCGCCCGACGCGGAGGGCGTGCCGAAGCGCTCGATGTGGATGTTCGCGGGTTTCAGCCCCGCGCCCAGGAGCGCGCGCTCGGCGGCATCCATCATCGGCTCCGGGCCGCAGATGAACGCTTCGTCGATCGAGTCGACAGGCACCAGAGAACCGACGATCTCGGCGCAGCGGGCCTCGTCGAGCAGGCCGGAGAACAGCTGCACCTCCTGCCCCTCGTCGGACAGGACGTGGTAGAGCCGCAGGCGGTCCATGTAACGGTTCTTCAGCTCTTCGAGGTCCTCGACGAACATGATCGATGCGACCGAACGGTTGCCGTAGATCAGCGTGAACTCGCTGTCCGGTTCGGTGGCCAGCGTCGTCTTGATCAGGGAGAGCATCGGAGTGATGCCCGATCCTCCGGCGAAGCCGACGTAGCGCTTTCGCTGCGCCGGGTCCAGCTCGGTGAAAAAGCGCCCGTCGGGCGTCATCACATCGATCTCGCCGCCGGGCCGCAGGCGCTCGTTCGCCCAGTTCGAGAAACGCCCGCCCGCCACGCGCTTGATCGCCACCCGCAGCTCGCCGCTCGATTCGTACTCGGGCACGCCCACGCACACCGAGTAGGAGCGGCGCAGTTCCTCGTCGCCGATCCGCTCGCGCAGTGTGAGGAACTGTCCCTGCCGGAAGCGGTAGTCGTCGCGCAGATCGGGCGGGACCTCGAAGGCGACCGAGATCGCGTCGGCGGTCTCGGGGCGGATCTCGCGAATCTTCAGCTTGTGGAAGTGCGGTACGGCCATGGTGCGGTCGTCTCTTTTCTCTGTGGTACTGGGCAAGTCCCGGCGGCCGTCACGGCCCGCTAATAGGGCTTGAAATAGTCGAATGGTTCCCGGCACGCGAGGCAGCGGTACAGCGCCTTGCAGGGCGTGGACCCGTGCTCCGAGATGCGCTCGGTGTCCGCCGCGCCGCATCTCGGGCAGTTCGGCCCGGCGGTCGGCGCGCGGTCCATGAACCGGATCACCGATATGCCGGTTGCCTGCGGCGCCGGTCCGGGTGGTGCAATGCCGAACTCGCGAAGCTTGCGACGCCCGTCGTCGGTGATCCAGTCGGTGGTCCAGGGCGGCGACAGCGTGACGCGAACGTCGGCGTCGCGGATTCCGGCTGCCGACAGCGCGTCGCAAACGTCCTGCCGGATCACCTCCGTGGCCGGGCAGCCGGTGTAGGTCGGCGTGAGCGTGACGACGATCCGGCCCGCGTCGCCGCTCACCTCGCGCAGGATGCCGAGGTCCTCGAGCGTGATCACCGGGATCTCGGGGTCGGGGACCGAGCCGGCGATCCGCCGCGCCCGGCCGAGAAGTTGCTCGGCGGACTCGCGCACGGGCGCCGCGGCGTGCGCCGTCGCGCTCACCATTTCGCGCCCGGATGCTGGCGCGCGAGCGTCTGCATCTCCGCCAGCAGGTAGCCGAGGAACTCGCTGTGCACGCCGAGCTTGCCTGTCGACACGAATGAAGAGTCCTTCGGGCGCGCCAGCGTGGCCTGCGAAAGCGTCGCGTCGACGATCGCATCCCACGTGGGCTTCAGGTCGGCGACCACCACGCCGAATCCCGCCTGTGCGGCCGAGCGCTCGACGTCGTCGGCAGACCAGAACTCGTTGGTGTACGGCCAGAGTCTGTCGAGTGCGGCCTGCGCGCGCCGATGGGATTCGTCGGTTCCGTCCCCGAAGCGCACCAGCCAGTCGCGCGCATGTCGCAGATGGGAGCGTGCCTCTTTGACCGATTTCGCGGCGATCTGCGCGAGCTCCGCGTCGTTCGAACCGGCAAGCGCCTCCCACAACGGCACCGAGAGCGCCGAAAACAGGAAGTTGCGGGCGATCGTGACCGCGTAGTCGTCGTGTGCAGCGCTCCCGTTGGGCAGCTCCACCAGCGTCCAGTTGCGGAACTGCGGTTCGTCCCGGAAGTAGGCGAGCGCGTCCTCGTCGCGGCCCGCGCCTTCCAGGCGGCCGGCGTGCGTGAGCAGCAGGCGCGCCTGGCCGATCAGGTCCAGCGAGATGTTGGTCAGCGCGAGGTCTTCTTCGAGCGCGGGCCCGTGGCCGCACCACTCGGCGAGCCGCTGGCCCAGCACGAGGGCGTTGTCGCCCAGGCGCGTCACGTATTCAATGTGTGCAGGGTCGGCGCTCATCGTTCGGTCACATGTGGTTGACTTCGTCGGGAAGCTTGTAGAACGTGGGATGGCGATAGATCTTGTCGGCCATCGGGTCGAAATCGACCGGCTTGTCCTCGGGCGCCGACGCGGTGATCGTCGCTGAGGGCACGACCCAGATGCTCACGCCTTCCATCCGCCGCGTGTAGACGTCGCGGGCCATTCGCAGCGCCATCTGCGCGTCGGCGGCATGCAGGCTGCCGCAGTGCTTGTGATCCAGGCCCTGCTTGCTGCGCACGAAGACTTCCCAGAGGGGCCAGTCGTTTTCCTGTTCGCTCATCTCGTTCCTGCCTTCGGGTTGCGTTGATCGAGGTTCGGGCGGGCGCCGCGGCTCAGGCCGCGGAACGCCGCTCCCTGATGGCCGCCTTGCGGGCGTGCGCGGTCGCCGCCTCTCGCACCCAGCTGCCTCTGTCGTGAGCCGCGACTCGTGCGGCAAGCCGCTCCCGGTTGCACGGCCCGTCGCCGTTGACCACCTGCCAGAATTCCGCCCAGTCGATCTCGCCGTAGTCGTAATGCCCGCGTTCGGGGTTCCACTGCAGATCGGGGTCGGGGATGGTCAGTCCGAGCAGGTCGGCCTGCGGGACGGTCGCGTCGATGAACTTCTGCCGCAGGTCGTCGTTGGAGATGCGCTTGATCCCCCACTTCATCGTCTGCGCGGAGTGGACCGAGTCCTTGTCCGACGGCCCGAACATCATCACGACCGGCCACCACCAGCGGTTCACTGCGTCCTGGGCCATCGCCTTCTGCGCGTCGGTCCCGCGCGCGAGCGACAGCATGATGTCGTAGCCCTGGCGCTGGTGGAACGACTCCTCCTTGCAGATGCGGATCATCGCCCTCGCGTAGGGTCCGTAAGAGCAGCGGCACAGCGGAATCTGGTTCATGATCGCCGCGCCGTCGACCAGCCAGCCGATCGTGCCCATGTCGGCCCAGGTCAGCGCCGGGTAGTTGAAGATGCTCGAGTACTTGGCCTTGCCCGCGTGCAGCGCGTCGACCATCTCCGCGCGCGACGTCCCCAGCGTCTCGGCCGCCGAATACAGGTACAGACCGTGACCGCCCTCGTCCTGGACCTTGGCCAGCAGGATCGCCTTGCGCTTCAGGCTCGGTGCCCGCGTCACCCAGTTGCCTTCGGGCAGCATGCCGACCACCTCGGAGTGCGCGTGCTGCGAGATCTGGCGCACCAGGGTCTTCCTGTATCCCTCGGGCATCCAGTCCTGGGGCTCGACCTTGCGGTCGTCGGCGATCGCCGCCTCGAAGGCGAGGTCCCGGCCGGTGGCGTGCGTGACCGGGCTGTCGGGGTGGTTCTGGGGGAGGTCGATGGCTTGGGTGTACATGCGGGCGCCGCTCCTGGCGGAGGGATTCGTCGGAAAGGGCCGGATTTTATATCCCGACCAGTCGGTCGGTCAATGCCTCCCGATCCGGAGGCACAGTTGCCGAACGCGGTCGCGGGACGCCGCCCGCCGGATCCTTTCGCGGTGCTTCGGACCCCTGTGTCGCACCACCTCAATTGACACCGGAACGCGGGCGAGACATAATCTGCGGTTCCCTGGAGGGGTGCCCGAGTGGCTAAAGGGGGCAGACTGTAAATCTGTTGGCTTACGCCTACGTTGGTTCGAATCCAACCTCCTCCACCAGTTCCAGATCTCTGGCGTGGTGAAAGGAGTGGTCCGGCTTCGGCGGGATGTTGGCCCGTCTGCGGTTGGCGGGCGCTCCGGCGGAGGTCGGGTTCGGATCGCGGCGGGTGTAGCTCAATGGTAGAGCAGAAGCCTTCCAAGCTTATGACGAGGGTTCGATTCCCTTCACCCGCTCCAGAGTTCGGTGTTGTATGTCCCGCCCATGTGGCTCAGTGGTAGAGCACTCCCTTGGTAAGGGAGAGGTCGCGCGTTCGATCCGCGCCATGGGCACCAGATTGAAATTGATCGCCTCGTAGCGACTCGCTATCCAGATCAGGAGTTCGGCATGGCAAAAGGTAAGTTCGAGCGGACCAAGCCGCATGTGAATGTGGGCACGATTGGGCACGTGGATCACGGCAAGACGACGTTGACGGCGGCGATGACGTCGGTGCTGTCGGCGAAGTTTGGTGGCGAGG
>JAHEDO010000171.1 GCA_024641185.1 Burkholderiaceae bacterium
TAGGCGCCGAGCGCGTAGAAGGCGCCGTGCGCGAGGTTGACGACGCCGCCGACGCTGAAGATCAGCGACAGGCCGAGCGCGAGCAGCAGGTAGTAGCCGCCGAGCACCAGGCCGTTGACCAGCTGTTCGAGCAGGAAGACGAACTGCATGTCGGACTCAGCGTGCAGCGCCGCGCGCGCGCGAACGGAAACGCCGCGCGCGGGCCGCCCGTGTGCGCCGGGGTGTCCGGCGCACGGCGAGCGGCGCGCAACCCGCTACATCGTGCAGGCGTTCTCCTGGCGCGTCGTGGCCACGCTCTCGAGCGGCTCGTTCGGGCCCGGCACCGCGGGGCCGAGGGCGAGGATGTCCCACTTGTCCTTGACCTGCGCCTTGGGCTTGAGCCTGACCGTGTACTGCTCCTGCATCATCTGGTGGTCCCAGTCGCGGAAGTAGCCCTTGCGCGCCTTCAGGATGTCGAACTCCGCCCCCTTTTCGAGATAGGCGATCAGCTTTTCGGCGTCCGTGGACTTGGTCTCGTTCATCGCGTGGGCGACGATCTTCAGCGACAGGTAGTCGGTCCAGGCGTGGTGCTCCGGAGGCTTGCCGTACTTCTTCGTGAAGGCTGCGACGAAGGCCTTCGAGCTCGGCACGTCCAGCGTGTGGTACCAGACGATCGGCCAGATGCCGCCGAAGTTGTCGTAGCCGGCCGCCCAGGCGTCGTTGGTGTTCAGGTTGAAGCCGACGATGGGATACGACAGGCCGTACTCGGAGTACTGCTTCAGGAACGTGGTGACCTGGTTGCCTGCGAGGTTGGACGCGACCACGTCGGGGCGTGCCTGCCGGATCTTCAGCAGGTAAGGGGTGAAGTCCGCGACGTCGGTGGCGACCAGCTCGTCGCCGATCAGGCTGCCGCCATTGGCGCCGATGAAGGCCTTCGCCGCACGCGCCAGGTCGTGCCCGAACACATAGTCGGCGGTGAGCGCGAAGAGCTTCTTGCCGCGGATCATGTTCTCGTTCAGCAGCGCGGTACCCACACCCTTGACGTTGGCGGTGGTGCTGGTGTCCACGTGGAAGGTGTAGCGATTGCAGTTCTTGCCGCGCAGCGCGTCCGAGCGCGCGCCGCTGCTCACGAAGATGCGCTTGTTGCGCGCCGCCACCTGCGAGATCGTCAGCGCCGATGCGGACGAGATCTCGCCCAGCAGCATCACCGCGCCGTCGCGCTCGAACAGGCGCTGCGCCTTGGACGACGCGGTCGACGGGTTCACCGAGTCCTCGGCGATCAGCTCGATCTGCCGGCCGAGCACCCCGCCCGCGCCGTTGAGTTCCTCCTGGGCGAGCTTGACACCCATCTGGGCGTATTCACCCAGCGCGCCGAGAAAGCCGGTCAGCGGCGTGAGGTGGCCGATCACCAGCTTGTCCGACTGGCTGCGCACGATCGCGGGGAACCCGAGGGCCGACGCCCCGGCAATCGTCGCTCCGGCCTTCAGAATGCTGCGCCGCGGTGACGAGTGCGAGACCAGGGTGCTGTCCTTGCTGTCGCTTTTCATTCGATGCTCCTCCTCTGTTCGACCGAAGCGGTCCGCTTCGGCGCGGCGGGTCGCGGAGCGGCCCGAAAAGACACGGCGCATGCGCGGCCATGGTCCGACGCAGTGTAGGAAGGGGCCGTGCCCACGGAAAATACCGTTTTCAGAGATAGGGCATAAGATCAGCTTATAGGTCGGCGCGGAACGGCCCGACCGGGCGCACCGAACGGCAGTGCTGATTCGGGCGCATCGAGGAGGACGCCAGTGGATCTCAGACAGCTTCGCTACTTCACGCAGATCGTCGAGAGCGGCAGCCTCTCGAAGGCCTCGCGGCAACTCTTCATCGCCCAGCCCGCGCTCAGTCAGCAATTGAGCAAGCTCGAGGGCGAGGTCGGGAAGCCGCTGCTGAACCGATCGGCCAAGGGCGTGTCGCCGACCGAGAACGGCCTGGCGCTCTATCACCACGCGCGGTTCATGCTGCGCCAGCTCGACCAGGCGCTGTCGATCGCGCGCCAGGAGTCCGGCGCGGTGCAGGGCATGGTCTCGCTCGGACTGCCCGCGACCACGCTCTCGGCGATCGGCCTTCCGCTGGTGCGGCGGATCCGCGAGCGCTATCCGAGCATTCTGCTCAACGTCGTCGAGGGAATGAGCGGACATCTCGGGCAGATGATGCGCATGGGCCAGCTCGATCTGGCGGTGCTGTTCAGCAGCGACGCGGCGCCGGACCTGACGGTCGACGCGCTGCTCGAGGAAGAGCTGTTCGTCATGCTGCCCAAGCACAGCAGGCTGGTGCCGGCGCGCCGCACGAGCCTCGCGATCGCCGAGGCGGCCGCGCTTCCGCTGATCCTGCCCACCGGCACCCACGGCCTGCGGCGGCGTATCTCCGCCGAGTTCGACCGGCGCAACCTGTCGCCGCGCGTGGTCGCCGAGATCGATTCGCTGTCGCTGCTGATGAACTGCGTCTACGACGACATGGGCGCCACGATCAAGCCGATGGCGGCGATCCTGCACGAGGACGAGCGCGGCAGGAAGTGGCGGGCGCTGCCGATTTCCGACGCGCGGATCACGCGCCGCAATTACCTGTACTCGCTGATGCCGGACCGCCTGTCGACCGCCGCTGCCGCGGTCGGCGCCGAACTGCGGGAGACCGCGCGCAGGCTCGTCGACACCGGCGTCTGGTCGGGCGTGGCGAGCGTCCAGCCGAAGACCGCGCGAAAGCGCGTTCAGCCGGCAGAGGCATCGGGCGCTGCGGTGTCCTAGCGCGCGTCGCGTTGACGCCTCCCGGTGCTTCGTGCAGCATTCGCACCTTTCCCGCGGATGCCCGCATCTTCGAGGTCGCAGATGTCCCAGACTGTTGGCATGCTAGGAATCGGCATCATGGGGTCGGCGATGTCCGCCAACCTGATGCGCGCCGGTTTCGCGGTCGTCGGCTTCGACGTGCTCGACGAGCGACTGCGCGCGTTCGCCGGCGCCGGTGGCATCGCGGCGCGCTCGCTGCGCGAAGTCGCCGAGCGCGCCGAGATCCTGATCAGTGTGCTGCCGAGCGCTGCCGCGCTGGAAGCGGTGGCGGGACCCGACGGCATCTCGGCGGCTGCACGGCCGGGCCTGGTGCTGGTCGAATCGAGCACCCTGCCGATCGAGGACAAGCAGCGCGCGCACGATGCGCTGGCCGCGGCCGGCGTCGCGATGCTCGACTGCCCGCTGAGCGGCACCGGCGCCCAGGCGCTGACCGGGGACCTGTCGGTCTACGGCAGCGGCGAGCGGGCGGCCTACGATCGTTGCCTGCCGGTGTTCGCCGGTTTCGCGCGTTCGACGCACTATCTGGGCGAGTTCGGCAACGGCAGCCGGATGAAGTTCGTCGCCAACCTGATGGTCGCGATCCACAATGCGTCGGCCGCCGAGGCGTTCGTGCTCGGCATGAAGGCCGGGCTCGATCCGAAGATGATCTACGACGTCATCGCCGACGGTGCCGGCAGCTCGCGGATGTTCGAGGTCAGGGGGCCGATGATGGTGCGCGGCGACTACGATGCCGCGACGATGAAGGTCGAGGTCTGGCAGAAGGACATGAAGATCATCGGCGAGTTCGCGCGCGAGCTCGACTGCCCGACGCCGCTGCTGTCGACCTCGGCCGCGCTGTACACCGCGGCGATGGCGCAGGGTCGGGGCAAGCAGGACACCGCCGCGGTCTGCGCGGTGCTGGAAGAGATGGCGCGGCTGCATCGGCCGGGGGGCGCGTGACCTTGCGGGCCGCTCGCGGGGCGGATGGACAGACATTGACGGAACCGACAGGAGCGACATGAACTCGATCAATCTGCAACAGGCCTCGCTGATCGCCGACCAGGCGCTCGAGCGCGGCCGGGCTCTGGGCTTTGCGCCGCTGACCGTCGTCGTGCTCGACGCGGGCGGGCAGATCAAGGTCCTGAAGCGCGAGGACTCGTCCAGCCTGCTGCGGCCCGAGATCGCCATCGGCAAGGCATGGGGCGTGCTCGGGATGGGCTTCGGCGGCCGCGAACTGGCCCGGCGGGCCGCGAAGATGCCGATGTTCTTCACCGCGCTGAACGCGATGTCCGATGGTCGGATGGTGCCGGTGCCGGGCGGCGTGCTGGTGCGCGACGACAGCGGCGCGATCGTCGGCGCGGTCGGAATCTCGGGCGACGTGTCCGAGAACGACGAGATCTGCGCGGTCTTCGGGATCGAGGCGGCGGGCCTGCGCCCGGACACCGGAGACCCGCAGCCCGGCGCGGCCTGAGGCACCCGCCAGCCCCCACCGGCCAGGCGTCAGCGGGATCCGCCTTCCCTCATAGGACGTTCGCCCGCGGGGCCCGCTTACCCTCATTGGACGGGCGCACGCGGGGCCCGCTTTCCCTGATCGGACGGGCGGGGCGTCCCGGCAGCGTTGACGCCTGTCGCGGCGCCCCCGGTTTTGTACGCAAAAACCTCGTTTTGCAATATGCAATTCACGAAGTGCGTTGCAGCGACAGTATTTTTCATACCGGAACCCACACTACCGCATCGTGAAATACGATACGTAAGTATCTGTTGTTGCACAGAAATACATTGTTCCGAAAACGCGACTCCTCAGTGTTGCCACGCACAATTTCCCATTAAATTACTGGTTGTAGACAGACGCCACGCGCCTGCCTGGGAAATCTTTGTACTCAAGCTTTCAATCGTCTCATTGAGGAGTCGTCGATGTCGTCACGTGAACTCGAAGCACAGAAGCTGCAGAAGGACTGGTCCGAGAATCCCCGCTGGAGGGGTATCAAGCGCGGCTACACAGCCGCCGATGTCGTCCGGCTGCGTGGTTCCATGCCGATCGAGCACACGCTGGCCAAGCGCGGGTCCGAGAAGCTCTGGCGGCTGATCAACGACGAGCCCTTCGTCAACACGCTCGGCGCGATGACCGGCAACCAGGCGATGCAGCAGGTCAAGGCCGGCCTGAAGGCGATCTACCTGTCGGGCTGGCAGGTCGCGGCCGACGCCAACATCGCCGGCGAGATGTATCCGGACCAGTCGCTGTATCCGATCAACTCGGTGCCCCACGTGGTTCGCCGCATCAACAACACCTTCCAGCGCGCCGACCAGATCCAGTGGTCCGAGGGCAAGGGCCCCGGTGATGCCGGCTACGTCGACTACTTCGCGCCGATCGTCGCCGACGCCGAGGCAGGCTTCGGCGGCGTGCTCAACGCGTTCGAACTGATGAAGGCGATGATCGAAGCGGGCGCCGCCGGGGTGCACTTCGAGGACCAGCTCGCGTCGGTCAAGAAGTGCGGCCACATGGGCGGCAAGGTGCTCGTGCCCAGCCGCGAGGCGGTCGCCAAGCTGATCGCGGCGCGCCTGGCGGCCGACGTGATGGGCACGCCGACCATCGTGCTGGCACGTACCGATGCGGAAGCGGCCGATCTGGTCACCTCCGACGTCGACGAGAACGACAAGCCGTTCCTGACCGGCGAGCGCACCCTCGAGGGGTTCTACCGCTCGAAGAACGGCATCGACCAGGCGATCTCCCGCGGCCTGGCCTATGCGCCGTACGCCGATCTGATCTGGTGCGAGACCGGCACCCCGAACCTCGAGTTCGCCAAGAAGTTCGCCGACGCGATCCAGAAGCAGTTCCCGGGCAAGATGCTGGCCTACAACTGCTCGCCGTCGTTCAACTGGAAGAAAAACCTGGACGACGCGACCATCGCCAAGTTCCAGCGCGAGCTGGGCGCGATGGGCTACAAGTTCCAGTTCATCACGCTGGCCGGCTTCCACGCGCTGAACTACGGCATGTTCGACCTGGCCTACGGTTACGCGCGCGACAACATGACCGCGTTCGTCAACCTGCAGCAGGCCGAGTTCGCGTCGGCCGACCGAGGCTTCACCGCGGTCAAGCACCAGCGCGAGGTGGGTACCGGCTACTTCGACGCGGTGACCCAGACGATCGAGGGCTCGGACGCGTCGACCACGGCGCTGAAGGGTTCGACCGAAGACGAGCAGTTCTTCGACCAGGCGAAAAAGAAGGCGGCGTAACACCCGCCTGCCTGAAGGGACAGGGGCCGCGCGACGGGCGCGGTTCCGACTGGAGCGCGCCGAATCCGGCGCGCGACCCCCCGGCGCCGCGCGCCATCCGCGCGCGGATGCCAGGGATCAGGGCGATGAAACGAAGCGACCGGCCACGAGCCGGTCGTTTTCATTTGCGCGCCGCCCGGGCGCCGACCGCGCGCCGACCGCGCGTCAGAGCCGCCGCAGGTACGCCTGGCGCAGCGCCTCGATGTTCGGCGCGAAGAATCGGGCCAATGTGATGCTGCCCGCGACCCGGTCGACGAAAGCCAGCTTGTCCTCGGTGCCGAGCGATACGCCCCACTCGGTCGCGAGGTTGGCCTGGGTGCGCTCACCGTGCTCGACGGTCATTCCGATCGACGGCAGCACGTCGGCTTCGGCGAGCAGGACCGCGTCGAGCGCAAGATCGGATTCGCTGATCAGCCGGGTAAGCGCATGCGGCGCGTCGGGCAGCGCGGGCGCGGGCGCGCCGTCGGCATGGTGGGCCACGCAATCCCGGGCGAACGGCACGCCGCAGCTCGGTTCGGTGGCCAGCACCAGTGCCTGGATCTGTTGCCTCAGGCGAGGGGTGACGCCCTCGCGCTGCAGGTAGGGCTCGGCCTCGACGCAGGCCAGCGCCTCGAGCCTGAACGGCGCCTCGCTGCTGCGAGAACCGTCGTGATGGAAGTCGTGGATCAGCGCCGCCGTCACCACGCGCGAGGTCCGTCGCTTGTCCAGCCTCGACAAGCGGGCCAGGTACAGCGCGCAGAGCATGGCTTCGAGGAAG
>JAHEDO010000172.1 GCA_024641185.1 Burkholderiaceae bacterium
CCTTGCGGTAGGCGATCAGTGCGTTCTCGATGTACTTGGCGGGCTGTCCGGCGATCCTCGGCACGGTATACACCGCGGGGAACGACGCCTTGTAGCCCGGGATGCCGTGGCACCCGGCGCACATCGCCACCTTGGCCTTCGCGGCCTCCGCATCGCCCTGCGCCGAAGCGATCATCGGGACGGCCGCGACGAGCGCGACGGCTATCGATCTTGTAAACATAGTCACCTGTATGCGGCGTATCGCCCGGCCCCGTGCACCTGCCAGGAAGGCCCGCGAAAGCGCCCGAATCTTCGGACAAACCGCGATTCTAGCCGACCGGCGAATCGGGCGTCCAGTCGTCGAGCGGCGTCGACCCGCTTCCCTTATACTCCGAGGGTCCCAACCCGAGTACAACGCCATGCGCTTCGAAGGCACCTCCACGTACGTCGCCACCGACGACCTCAAGCTCGCGGTCAACGCCGCGATGACCCTGCAGCGCCCCCTGCTGATCAAGGGCGAGCCGGGCACCGGCAAGACCATGCTCGCCGAGGAGGTCGCCAGCGGCGTCGAGATGCCCCTGATGCAGTGGCACATCAAGTCCACGACGAAAGCGCAGCAGGGTCTTTACGAGTACGACGCGGTGTCGCGCCTGCGCGATTCGCAGCTCGGCGACGAACGGGTCAAGGACATCCACAACTACATCGTCAAAGGCGTGCTCTGGCAGGCCTTCGATTCCGACACTCCGGTAGTGCTGCTGATCGACGAGATCGACAAGGCCGACATCGAGTTCCCCAACGACCTGCTGCGCGAGCTCGACCGGATGGAGTTCTACGTCTACGAGACGCGCCAGCTCGTTCGCGCGAAGCACCGCCCGATCGTCATCATCACCTCGAACAACGAGAAGGAGCTGCCCGACGCGTTTCTGCGGCGCTGCTTCTTCCACTACATCAAGTTCCCCGACCGCGACACGATGCAGGCCATCGTCGACGTCCACTACCCGCGGCTGAAGAAGCAGCTGCTCAAGGAGGCGATGGACGCCTTCTACCAGATCCGCGAGATGCCGGGCCTGAAGAAGAAGCCGTCCACCTCGGAGCTGCTCGACTGGCTCAAGCTGCTGATGGCCGAGGACATCCCGCCCGAGACGCTGCGTTCGCAGGATTCCAAGGCGGTGATCCCACCGCTGCATGGCGCGCTGCTGAAAAACGAGCAGGATGTGCACCTGTTCGAGCGGCTGATCTTCATGGCCCGCCACAACCGCTGAGACCGGGACGGCGTACGGTAAGCGATGACCTGGCTGCAACCCGTCTCCCTCGGCGGCGAGCATGCGGTGCTCGAGCCGCTCGCGCAGGAGCACGAAAGCCAGCTGACCGAAGCGGCGGCCGACGGCGAGCTTTGGGCGCTCTGGTACACCAGCGTGCCGAGGCCCGAGCAGGTCGGCCAGGAGATCCGTCGCAGACTGGGATTGCGCGAGACCGGCTCGATGCTTCCCTTCAGCGTGCGCCAGAGATCGAGCGGCCGGCTGGTCGGCATGACCACCTACATGAACGTGGACGCTGTCAACCGCAGGGTCGAGATCGGATCCACCTGGTACGCGGCCAGTGTCCAGCGCAGCCCGCTGAACACCGAGTGCAAGCTGATGCTGATGCGCCATGCGTTCGAGACGCTCGAATGCGTGGCGGTCGAGTTTCGGACCCATTTCATGAACCGCCAGAGCCGCCAGGCGATCGAACGGTTGGGTGCCAAACTCGACGGCGTTCTGCGCAGTCACATGGTGCTGCCCAACGGGTCGCTGCGCGACACCGCGGTCTACAGCGTGATCGCCGGCGAGTGGCCCGCGGTCAGGGCCAACCTGCAGTGGCAGCTCGTTCGGCCCCGGCCGACGGTGGTCGCAGCGTGATCAAGACCGGTTCGGCGCCAAGGCCGCCGTACCGCAACAGGAGCGAGCGATGCTGATCGACTTCTTCCTGCACCTTCGGAACTCGAAGCTGCCGGTCTCCATCAAGGAGTACCTGATGCTGCTCGAGGCGATGGGCAAGCACGTGATCGGGCCGTCGATCGACGAGTTTTACTTTCTGTCGCGCGCCTCGCTCGTCAAGGACGAGCGCAACTTCGACAAGTTCGACAAGGCGTTCGGCGCCTACTTCAAAGGCGTGTCGGCGATTCCGACCGACGCGCTCGACCTCCCGCTGGACTGGCTCAAGCGCATGACACAGCGCGAATTCACTGCCGAGGAAAAGGCCGCGATCGAAGCCATGGGCGGGCTCGAAAAGCTGATGGAGCGCCTCAAGGAACTGCTCGAGGAGCAGAAGAAGCGGCACGAAGGCGGCAACAAGTGGATCGGCACGAACGGCACCTCACCGTTCGGCAACGGAGGCTACAACCCCGAGGGCATCCGCGTGGGTGGACCGTCGGCGGGAAACCGCACCGCGGTCAAGGTCTGGGAGCAGCGCGCGTACCGAGACTACGACGACCAGATCGAGCTCGGCACGCGCAACATCAAGGTCGCCCTGCGACGGCTGCGCAAGTTCGCGCGCGAAGGCGCGGAAGAGGAGCTCGACCTCGACGGCACGATCTCCAACACCGCGCGCAACGCCGGCTATCTCGACATCCGGATGCAGCCGGAGCGGCACAACACGATCAAGGTGCTGATGCTGCTCGACGTCGGCGGCACGATGGACGACCACATCAAGCAGACCGAGGAGCTCTTCTCGGCCTCCAAGACCGAGTTCAAGCACCTGGAGTTCTACTACTTCCACAACTGCGTCTACGACCATCTGTGGAAGAACAACCGCCGCCGCCACTCCGAGCGTTTCGCGACCTGGGACATCCTGCGAAAGTACAACGCGGATTACCGGCTGATCTTTGTCGGCGACGCGACGATGAGCCCCTACGAGGTGCTGCAGCCGGGCGGCTCGGTCGAGTACAACAACGAGGAGGCCGGCGCGGTCTGGCTGCGCCGCCTCGTCGAGCGGTTCCCGAAGTTCGCCTGGCTGAACCCCGAACCCGAGGGTGTCTGGGAATACCGGCAGTCGATCTCGGTGATCAAGCAGGTGCTTCAGAACCGCATGTATCCGGTGACGATCCAGGGCCTCGAGCGCGCGATGCGGGAGCTGGCCAAGTAGCTTGACCGCCCCCCGCCGGGCACGCTCGCGCCCGGCGCTTGACCCTGGGGCGGCCCTGCGCCGGTCCGGCTCGGACCGATCCTCAGCGTGCTTGCACTGTGCGCAGGAATGCCGCGACGCATTCCCAGAACTTCGGCGGCACAGCCAGCGTATTGTGGTCGGTGCCCGGCACCACTTCCCATTGCTTCGGGCCGGCCCAGGCTTCGTAGAGCGCCCGCGAACGCGCGAGCGGAATCACCGTGTCCGCGTCGGCGACGATCGCCTGCATCGGCGCACTCGCTTCGCGCGCCGCCGCGACCGAATCGAAGCGATGTCGAAGCAGAAGTGACACCGGTAGATACGGATAGTGATGACGGCCGAGCGCCACCATGCTGTCGAAGGGTGACACCAGTACCGCCCCGGCCACCGGCCGCCGGGCCGCCAGAAAGGCCGCAACCGCGGTACCCAGGCTGCGGCCGAAGACCACTATCCGCTTCCGGTCGACGTCACCGCGCCGCGCCATGAAGTCGTGGATGGCGAGCGCGTCGTCCAGCAGCGACCGCTCCCCCGGACGACCTTCGCTCGCGCCGTAGCCCCGGTAGTTGAACGCCGCAACCGCCCAGTCGTCGGGCCAGCGTGGATCGGACAGCGCCCACGACACGTTCTCGGCATTGCCGCCGAAATAGATGACGACCGGCGCCTTCTCGCCGGCCAGCCCGGTCGCACGCGCAGGCAGCATCCAGCCCCGGATTCGCACGCCATCGGCGCTCGTGATCTCCAGCGGCCGCGCACGCTCCGGCATGCGAGCTGGCGGCCCCGCCAGGCGCGGCAGGAACACGAGATAGTCCTGCAGCAGCCAGGTCAGGACACAGGCGCCAACCGCGAACAGGAAAAGTTTGACGATCGACTCGGTCAATGTCCGCATCCATCGGTGACCGCCAGGCGCGCCTGCGCCTGAATGCACGGCTTCATCCGGGATTCTAGAGGCCGTGCCGCTGCAACGGCACGGCCGGGCGCGATCACCGTTCGATCGGTGGCGCCGCTCGCAGCACTTCCTCGATCGTCGTGAGTCCTCGGGCGACCTTCTGCGCACCCGCGAGTCGCAAGGGTCTCAGGCCTCCGCGAATGGCCAGCTCCCGGATCGCGCGAAGGTCGTGCTGTCCGCCGAGCCCGGCTTTCAGGTCGTCCGAGAGGACCAGCAGTTCGTAGAGCCCTGCCCGGCCCTTGTAGCCCGTCATCCGGCAGTCGATGCACCCGACCGGCCGATAGGCGTGGGCTGGCTTGCGCGCGCGAAACGGACTGATCAGCGACTGCCATTGAGCGTCGGGAATCTCGCCGGCCGCCTGCTTGCAGCTCTCGCACAGCGTGCGAACCAGGCGCTGCGCCATCACCCCGACCACGGTCGCCGAGAGCAGGTACGGCGCGACGCCAAGATCCAGCAGCCGCGTGATCGCCGACGGTGCGTCGTTCGTGTGCAGCGTCGAGAGCACCAGGTGGCCGGTCAGTGCCGCCTGGATCGCCATCTCGGCGGTCTCCAGATCACGGATCTCGCCGACCATGATGATGTCGGGGTCCTGCCGCATCAGCGCACGAATGCCGTCGGCGAACGACAGGTCGATGCCGTGCTGGACCTGCATCTGGTTGAAGCTCGCCTCGACCATCTCGATCGGGTCTTCGACCGTACAGACGTTGACTTCCTCGCTGGCGAGCTGCTTGAGCGTGGTGTACAGCGTCGTGGTCTTGCCAGAACCGGTGGGGCCGGTGACGAGCACGATGCCGTTGGGACGAGATGTCATCGCGCTCCAGAGGGTGCGGTCCTCGTCGGAGAATCCCAGCTCCGCGAAGTCGCGCACCAGCACCTCCGGGTCGAAGATCCGCATCACGAGCTTTTCGCCGAACGCCGTCGGCAACGTCGACAACCGCAACTCCACCTCGCGCCCGACCGCGGTCCGCGTCTTGATGCGTCCGTCCTGTGGGCGTCGCTTCTCGACCACGTCCATCCGACCGAGAAGCTTCAAACGGCTGGTCATTGCGGAGAGCACGGCCGCGGGCACCTGGTAGACGTTGTGCAGCACGCCATCGATGCGAAATCGCACCGCGCCGAGGTCGCGACGGGGCTCGAGATGGATGTCGCTCGCGCGCTGGTCGAATGCGTACTGCAGCAACCAATCGACGATCGTGACGACGTGCTGGTCGTTCGCATCCAGGCTCTTCGCGCTGCGCCCGAGCTCGACCAGCTGTTCGAAATTGCTCTGCTGGTTCGACGCGCCGTTCTTCTGGGCGCCGCGCACCGAGCGCGCCAGGCTGAAGAACTCGGCGATGTAGCGGGTGATGTCCAGCGGATTCGCCACCACACGCCGGATCTCCACGCGCAGCAGCTGCGACAGCTCGGCGACCCAGTCGGTCAGGTACGGCTCGGCGGTCGCGATCACCACTTCGCCCGGACGCACCTCGAGCGGCAGGATCCGGAACCTGGACGCGTACTGGCTGGACATGACCTCGGCAATGCGGGAGAAATTCACCCGTAGGGGATCGATATGGACGTAGTCGAGCCCCGCGCTGCGAGCCAACCACTCCGTCAGCTGCTCGAGATCCAGAATTCGATGCGGGGGCTTCCGGCTGCGCAGCTTTCGCTGCGCGAGCACGACCAGCGCATGCTGCTCCGAGTCGGGCAAATGCGCGTACAGTCCGGCGCCAGTGGCGTCCTCGGGGGACACCACCCCGTCCGCGACCAGCGCCTCGAGCAACTCGTTGACCGACACCCGTCGGCCCGGGCAACCGGGCTCACGGCGGATTGGCGCCGGTGCGGTCGGCTGAAATTCGACGGCGGATTGCAGGAGGACGGTCATCGCGGGTCGAGAGAGCGTTCGGGCTCGGGCCGGCACTGAAATTGCACCGCACCGGATACGCGCCCGTCGATCATCACGGTAGCAGCGCGATCCCCGTCCGCCCGGCCTGCACCGGATGGACGGAAGATCAGACGGCGCAGACGGTGTCGCCGGAAAGTTCGCGCAACGCCCTGACCCAGGGACGTGCTCTCAGGCGGTGCAGGCGCTGCAAGGCGCGAGCTCTCGCGTCCAGTTGCTCCCACCCGACCGAGAGCGGCGGCCCGCAAAACGCGAAGACGACGCGATTTCCGGCGGCGATCGGGGGGAGCGCGAGCACCCGGCCCCCGAACGCGCGCTCGATCCGCCGCAGATTTGGCGCGAATGAATCGTGCCTGCCGAACAGGTTGATCACGCAGATGCCGGGCTCCGCGAGCGCCCGACGGCAGGCGCGGTAGAAGCGCAGCGAGTCGATGGCAGGTCCGTGGGCGTGCATGTCGTACAGGTCGATCTGGATCACGCCGTAGGCGCCGGCGGCATCACGGCGTTCGACGAATGCCTGTGCGTCGCTGTGCACGACCCGCAGGCGCGGCTCGTCCACCGGAAGCGCGAACCAGTCGCGCGCGGTGTCGATCACCTCCTGGCTGCAGTCCACCGCAGTGACACGACTGCCCGGGCAGTGGGCCAGGGTGAACCGGGTCAGCGAGCCCGCCCCGAGGCCCAGCTGAAGGATCGTCCCGGGAGGATCCAGGAAGAGCATCCAGCCCATCATCTGGCACACGTATTCGAGCACCAGTTCCGTCGGCCGGCCCAGATGCATCGCCCCCTGCACCCAGCGTGACCCGAAATGCAGGTAGCGGATCCCGGC
>JAHEDO010000173.1 GCA_024641185.1 Burkholderiaceae bacterium
CCAGGCCGTCAAGGCATCGGTGAACGAATCGAGCGAACAGCTCAAGGCGCTCTTCGCCGCCAAGGACCCGAAGGCATTCGGCGAGATGGCGATGGTCGGCGCGCAGCCGGCGACGGAAAAGGCCGTGGCCTACACCAAGCATGTGTACGAAATTGCGTCGGAAACTGGCACGGAGATTGCTAAGCTCTTTGAAAAGCAGTTTGCCGACAGCAACAAGCAACTGACCGCGGCGATGGAAGCGATGGCGAAGAACGCGCCGGCGGGCTCGGAAGGCATGGTGACTTTCGTCAAGTCGGCGGTATCAGCAGCGAATACCGCCTATGACCAGGTCAACAAGGCCACCAAGCAGGTTGTCGAGATTGCCGAGGCCAACATTGCGGCGGCGACCAAGAACAACGGTCGTGCGGCGGGCAAGAAAGCTGCTTGAGCGGGTTTCTGGAAGGTTGTCTCCTCCGAGCACCACTGCCTCCTCCCTCCTCCTCGTGGTGCTCTTGGCCCGGTTCGAAAGAACCGGGCTTTTTATTTGCGAGGAACGCGTGGCCCTGCGACGGGCCGCGGAGTTCCCCTTTCTGCGGTCAGGCGGCCATCGCCTGGCGAGGTGACTCCTTCACCTCGCCGAACCTTGCCAGCAATTGCGCGCGCGCTTCGCGCGCAAGCGCCATGTGCCGCACCTTGACGTGCCCGAACCCCCGGATATGTTCGGGTACGGAAGCGATCTCGATGGCCAGCGGGCGGTTCTCGCCGCTGAGCCTTGCCGCGATGCCAGTCATCGTCGACTCGTATTCGATCACCGATTGCCGCTCGGCACGGCGTTCCTCGGTGCGACCGAACGGATCCAGCGCCGTTCCGCGCAAGCGGCGCAGACGGGCGAGCCACCGGAATGCGGTCATCACCCACGGCCCGTACTCGCTCTTGACCAGTTCTCCCCGCGCGTTGCGCCGCGCGAACAGCGGCGGTGCAAGGTGGAAGCGCAGCCGCAGATCGCCTTCGAACGCCTCGCCCAGCCGTTGCGCGAACTGCCCGCTGCTGTAGAGACGCGCGACCTCGTACTCGTCCTTGTAGGCCATCAGCTTGAAGAAATATCGCGCGACCGCCTCGGTGAGCGGCAGGGCCGGGCCCAACGGGGTTTCGGCCGAACGCACGCGATCGACCAGCGCCATGTAGCGCTTCGCATAGGCCTCGTCCTGGTACGCGGTCAGGAAATCCACGCGGCGCGCGATCAGTTCGTCTAGCGACTCCGAGAGCTTGCGCGAGACCGGCACCATCTTGGGTGGCGCGGCGACCTCGTCGACGCGCCGCGGATCGACCGCCGCCCGCCTGCCCCAGAGGAAGGCGCTTCGGTTCTGCTCGACCGCGACCTCGTTGAGCTCGATCGCGCGATCGATCGCAACCGCGGACACCGGAATCAACCCCTTCTGGTACGCGTAGCCGAGCATGAACATGTTGGTGGCGATGGCATCGCCCAGCAGGCCGGTGGCAAGCCGGGTCGCTTCGACGAACGACGCACGCTCGTCGCCGACCGCGTCGCAGATCGCCCCCTCCATGCCCCCCAGCGGGAACTTCCAGTCCGCGTTGCGGGTGAAGTCGGCTGTCGGCGTGGTCGCCACGTTCGCGACCACCCGCGTGTGCCCCTTTGCCGCGCGCGACAAGGCGTCGCGTCCCGCGGTGACCACGATGTCGCAACCGAGGATCGCGTCGGCGCCCGCCGTCCCGATGCGCGGCGCGTGCAGATCCTCCGGGGACAGGCCGAATCGCACGAAGCTCATCACCGCACCGTTCTTCTGGGCGAGGCCGGCCATGTCCAGCACGGTGACGCCCTTGCCCTCGAGGTGCGCCGCCATCCCGAGCACCTGCCCGATCGTCACGACGCCGGTCCCGCCGATGCCGGTGACGAGCAGCGAATAGGCACCCTCGATCGGCGGCACGACGACGTTCGGCAGCCCGATGTCGACGGCATCGGTCGCGACGCTGGACGCGACGCCGCGACGTGGTTTACCGCCCTCGACGGTCACGAAGCTCGGGCAGAAGCCGTTGACGCAGGAGAAGTCCTTGTTGCACGCCGACTGGTTGATCGCACGCTTGCGGCCGAACTCGGTCTCGACCGGCTCGATCGCGACGCAGTTCGACTGCACGCCGCAGTCGCCGCAGCCCTCGCAGACCGCCTCGTTGATGAAGGCGCGCCTGTCCGGATCCGGGAAGGCGCCGCGCTTGCGGCGGCGGCGCTTCTCGGCCGCGCAGGTCTGGTCGTAGATCAGCACCGAGACGCCAGGGTACTCGCGCAGTTCGCGCTGCACCGCGTCGAGCTCGCGGCGATGCCTGACGGGCACGTCGGCGTCGAAATACCCCGACGGGTACTTGTCGGGCTCGTCGGTGACGACGACGATCTTCTCGACACCCTCGGCGCGCACCTGCCGCTGGATCTGGGCGGGCGTGAGCGTGCCGTCGTGCTGCTGGCCGCCAGTCATCGCCACCGCGTCGTTGAACAGAATCTTGTAGGTCATCGGCGTACTCGTGGCGACGGCGTGCCGGATCGCCAGCGACCCCGAGTGGTTGTAGGTGCCGTCGCCCAGATTCTGGAAGACATGCTTCGTGTCGCTGAACGGCGCCTGCCCGACCCAGGTCATGCCCTCTGCGCCCATCTGCGTGAAAGTCGCCGTGCTGCGGTCCATCCACTGCGCCATGTAGTGGCAACCGATACCGGCGAGCGCGCGCGAACCCTCGGGCACCTTCGTGGAACTGTTGTGCGGGCACCCGGCGCAGAAGTACGGGATGCGCTCGATGGTTTCGAAGGTCTTTCCGACTTTCTGCTTGGCGTCGAGCAGCGCGAGCCGGGCGTCGACGCGCGCGAGCACGTCCGCGCCGATTTCGCCGCGCCGAGCCTGGGCCTGCGCGTCCGGGGCGGTCGCGAGCGCCCGCAGACGCGCGGCGATGATGCGGGCGCACATCGCCGGAGAGATCTCGCCGGCTTCCGGCACCAGCGGTGTGCCGGCAGTGTCCGTCTTGCCCAGCACGCGGGGGCGTTCCGCCAGCGCGTAGAGCTGCTCCTTGAGCTGGGCCTCGATCAGCGAGCGCTTCTCCTCGATGACGAGCACTTCCTCGACGCCGTCGCAAAACGCCCTCACGCCATGCGGCTCCAGCGGCCATGGCATCGCTACCTTCATCACCTTCAGACCGATGCGGCGCGCCGTCGCGTCATCGATGCCGAGCTCGGACAGCGCCTGCATCACGTCGAGCCAGCTCTTTCCGGTGCTCACGATGCCCAGCCGCGCCGGTTCGCCGCCCGCGCCCAGGTCGTCACGCCCGAACACGTTGGCGTCGAGCCGATTGGCGCGCGCGTACGCGAGCGCCGCGGGCATCTTGTACCGGGTCAGCCGCTCCTCGAGCTGCAGGAAGGTCTCCTCGGGCCAGCGCAGGTTCAGCCCACCGAGCGGCATGTCGACGCCGTCGGGCAGCGCCGGCCGCACCCGCGCGGGCGACACGTCGACGATCCCGGCCGTCTCGATCGTGTCGGTGACCGCCTTCAGGCCGACCCAGAGCCCGGAGAACCTCGACAGTGCGAAGCCATGCAGACCGAGGTCGACGTAGTCCTGCACCGTCGCCGGTGCGAGCACCGGCATCGACACCGCGCTGAAGATGAAGTCGGTCTGCGCGGCCATCGTCGAGGACTTCGCGCCGTGGTCGTCGCCGGCCACCGCGAGCACGCCGCCGTGTGCCGACGAGCCCGCCTGGTTGCCGTGCCGCAGCGCGTCGCCGCTGCGGTCCACTCCTGGGCCCTTGCCGTACCAGATCGAGAACACCCCGTCGTACTTCGCGCCCGGAAAGCAGTTCAGCTGCTGCGTTCCCCAGATCGCGGTGGCAGCCAGGTCTTCGTTCAGCCCGGGCTGGAACCGGATATGGTGCTCCTGGAGCTGGCGGCGTGCCTTCCACAGCGCCTGGTCGTAGCCGCCCACCGGAGAGCCACGGTAGCCGCTGATGTAGCCGGCGGTATTCAGGCCCGCGGCCAGGTCACGCTGGCGCTGCATGATCGGCAGGCGCACCAGCGCCTGGGTTCCGGTGATGTACACCTTGCCGTCGGTCGCGTCGTACTTGTCGTCCAGGGTCACCGCTCGAAGACCCGCGTCTACTGGAAGGTTCATGCTGCCTCCATCGTCTTTTCGTTCGTGTATCCGAGCCTGCGCGAAATCCGCCGCGCGGCTCCGGTAATCATCCGGACGTAGCCGTCCTCTTCGCCCATGAACCGGTAGGTCGGCACCGACAGGCTGATCGCCGCGATCACGTCGCCCGTCTCGCTGTGCAGCGGCGCCGCCACGCAGGACAGGCCCGGTACGATCTCCTCGCGGTCGAAGGCTACGCCCCGCAGAGACGCCTCGTCGAGTTCGGCGTGCAGTCTTTCCAGGTCGGTGATCGTCGCCGGCGTGAAGCGCTGGAGTTCGACTGAACCGAACGAGCGTTCCACCTCCGCCCAGGGGCGACACGCCAGCAGCAGTTTGCCGCAGGCCGAGCAGTGCGCCGGCAGCCGCAGCCCGACGCGCGACATCAGGATCTGGGTCGCCAGCGTCGCCTGGACCTTTTCGACGATCACCGCCTCGTTGCGCTCGAGCACCATCAGGTGGCTGGACTCTCCGTGGCGCTCGACCAGTTCCTGCATCGCGCGGCGCGACTCGCGCACCAGCGGCGTCGACTCGAGCAACACGTGATTCAGTTCGAATAGCCGCCAGCCGAGCCTATAGCGGCCGCGGGCGGTCCGCTCGACCACGCCTTGCGCCGACAGACTGGCGAGCAGCTCGCTGACCGTCGACTTCGCCAGCGACAGCCGCGCGGCGATCTCGCTGACCCCCCATTCGGGCCGCTCGAACGAATACAGCGAAAGGATCGCACCGATGCGATCGACGATCTGCCTCACCAGGCCGCTCCCCGGCACGCGCCGCAGCGCAGTCGCCGCAGTATGCCGGCGCTGAGCGCCCGGAACAAGGCGATCGTTCGAACTAGTCGAACGATATGGCGCCGACTGCGGATCAGGACTGCGGATCGCCGATCAGCTGAACGGTACCGCCGAGCCCGCGCGCGCCGGACTCGAGCCTCGCCCAGGCCTCGTCGAGCATCGACAGCGGTCCCTTGACACCGAGTTCGATGTGGCGGCGCTGGCCCTCCTCGCCCATCGACGGGAGGCTGAACACCTTCACCCCGGGGAATTCCGCCTCGACCGCTTCCATCAGCGGCGTCGCCGCGGACTCCGGCACCTCGAAGAGCAGCAGCGCACGCTCGCCGCGCGGCTCCTGATGGTGAAGATGCGCGTAACGATGGTCGAGCACCCACTCGATCATCGGCCACGCCATCGCCGGGAAACCCGGAACGAAGCTGTGGTTGCGGATCGAGAAGCCGGCGATCCGGTTGACCGGGTTCGGGACGATCTCGCAGCCGACCGGAAATTCTCCCATCTTGAGCCGCTGCCGATTCTCCGGCGTACTCATGTCCGCGCTGCCGTGCCCTTCTCGCGCCATCTCGGCGCACCGCTGGGCGATCAGCGCGCCGGCCTGCGGGTGCAGTTCGAGCGGGACGCCCAGCGCCTGGGCGGCGGACTGCCGGGTGTGGTCGTCGGGCGTCGCGCCGATCCCGCCGCAGCAGAACACCGCGTCGCCCGACGCGAAGGTCTCGCGCAGCTTGTGCACCAGCCGCGCGCGGTCGTCTCCGAGGTAACTCGCCCACGCGAGCTGCAGTCCGCGCGCACCGAGCAGTTCGACGATCTTGCCGAAATGCTTGTCGGCTCGCTTGCCCGACAGGATCTCGTCCCCAATGATGATCAGACCGAAGTCCATTGCGACACCCGCAAGCCGGAAAGCCCGCAGTTTAGCCGCTCGTCAACGAGGCTGCCGCGCGCTCGTCGCGCAGCAGCGCGAGCGAGTAGTGCGCGAAGGCCAGCGCCGACAGCACCGGCGTCACCAGGAACAGCGGCGGAATGTAGTTCAGCGCCGTGACCATCATGCCGAGCAGGAAGTACGACCGGCGGTGGCGCGTGATCGCAGCGCGTCGCTCCTGGCGTTCCGTGAACTCCACCAGGCTGTCGAAACGCATCAGCCGGGCGGTCAGCCATCCCCACCACAGCCAAGGCACGACGAAGCCCAGCGGTGGTATCAGCCACAACGGCAGCGTCACCAGATAGCCCACCAGGAAAACGGCGGTGGCCAGCGTGGCGTTCCACACGCTCGCGGAAATCGACCAGGAGCCGCGGCGCCCGACGTCACGATACGGCCCGGCGCCGAGATGCCGATTGACTGCCGGCATCGCGAACAGCGCGATGATCAGCAGCGCGGTGACGAACATCAGCGGAACGACCAGCATCAGCGCAATCGCCGCGGTGGCGATGCCCCGAAGGCCTTCGAGGCCGACGCGCTCGGCCTGCGAGTAGAGCCAGTCGGCCACCCCGCCCTCGAAGAACAGCGCCCGCAGCCCATCGATCAGCGGGTCCCAGACGATCAGCGCGACGAGCCCCCAGAACACGATCGCGACGACGAACGGCACGAGCAGCAGCGCGAGCATCTTCGGATGAAACAGGCTCGCGATCGCGCGAAGGAAGGCCGTGACTGCGCGGTCCATCGGCTGGTCACCCCGCGCGCCGCAGCACGCGCCAGATGCGGCCGAGCGCGAGCCACTGCTGCGCCCAGAAACCGCGGCCGTAATCGCGGCCATCGAGCTGATCG
>JAHEDO010000174.1 GCA_024641185.1 Burkholderiaceae bacterium
CGACGTCGAGGTCGGAGCGATCGGCGAGATCGTCCACCGCTCGCCGCAGCTCCTCAGCGGTTATTTCCACGACGAGGAACGCACCGCGGCGGCGTTCTCCGGCGGATGGTTCCACAGCGGCGACCTGGCGACGATCGACGACGAGGGCTACATCACCGTGGTCGACCGCAAGAAGGACATGATCAAGACCGGCGGAGAGAACGTCGCGAGCCGCGAGGTCGAGGAAACCGTCTATCGCCTGTCGCAGGTCTCCGAGGTGGCGGTGATCGGCCTGCCGCACCCGTACTGGATCGAAGCGGTCACCGCGGTGATCGTGGTCAAACCGGGCCAGAGCCTGACCGAGGAGGACGTGCTCGCGCACTGCCGCGCCCAGATGGCGCACTTCAAGGTGCCCAAGAAGGTGGTGTTCACAGACACGCTGCCAAAGAATCCGAGCGGCAAGTTGCTGAAGCGCGAGCTGCGCACGCGCTATGAGAAGCTGCTCGCGCAGGCACCGGCCGCATGATCGGGGGCGCCCACGCTGATCGCTTCGTTAGCAAGAATCGAAATTCGACCTTGGGGACAAGGTCAGTTTCGGACTTGCGCAGCTAACACCGGTACCTGAAAGCGGACTCTCAAAGCGTCGAGAGACTGCTGCCTGGATGGGCCGGATTCAGCTAGAACCGGAGTTCACGAGACTTCACAGCGAGGTCGGCAATCGGCACGACGCGGAAGTTGGATTGTCTAATACGGCGTCTGCCGGAATCCGAGCACCACACTCGGCATGGACGACGCGCCGACGATGATCAAGCTGCCCGACGGCCGCACCGTCAACATCGCGGCGCGCTGCACTGCGGACAAGCGCTTGGCCGTTATGCGTGCAGACCGTTATCGATCGGCCAATCCTTCTTTGGCTATGACGCTACGAACAGCTCCACGGTATCCGGATGCACGCCGTCTTGCCTCATCGCCTCGGCCGCATCTGCAGTCTGAAGGGCTGCGGTGAGCGCCTCGAGACTTGGCACGTTCTCGACGATGAGCCCCACCCTGTTCTTTCCGCTGGGATCGACAAACGTTCTAACAGTCATTCCTCGCGCACCGAAAAACTCGGCTCGCTTTGCAGAACTCAGCCAGTGAGCGACATCATCCACATTGTGCACCGCAATTACAGTCGTCATCCTGCATACCTTTCTGTAGTGAGGCATTGAAACGTTACCGCGAAGTTCGGCCGGGTAAATCTCCCCCTTCGGGCCGCTCGAAGTCAACGCACGCTAGCACTGTGCGAAATCGTTGTCACGCTGCAGCGCGTGTAGCTTGCACCGTGACATTACCCGCCGCTCACCAACAATCCGAACGCTGCTCGAACTTCCGCTCAGCGTCGCCAGCGGCGCGGAGTGGAGGAGCTTCATCAAGGAACGCTAGGGCGCAGAGCCCTTCGTGACCTACTTCGAGAGCCCTGTCGTTGTGGACAACGCCGCGGGCGTCATCGAGGAAGGTTGAACGGTCCCGACTTCGCAATGACCGCGTCGGGTCGATGCCGCCCACCCGGTCGCCCTAGCCCGATGTCCGCGTAGCGTCGGAAGCGGCGTAGACGGTCCGCTTTCCGGAACGCACCTGCTCGGCCAAGAGCGGTGGTCGAGAATTCTGACAGAACCCTCTGAAGCCAGTCGGCTTCAGACATCATTGAAGAGCCCGGAGTGGCCTGCCAGTCCTCAGTCCGAGTCCGGACACTCCGCGCCGACTGGCAGCGCAGCTGACGGCTTCGACTCCAACGCGGGCACTCAATACGTGAGCACCAGCCGCGAGACCCAATCGGCGAATTCCTCGGTAAGCCACGTCAATTGCCCATCCGGCGTCATCCGGAACGTCGCCGTGTACGTACTAATCTCCCAGCCTTGCGGATGAGACTCGGTCTCGATGATTTTCAGTAGCCCGGTCGAAGTCGTGTCGGCCAGCAGTTCGTACTTCGTAATCGAAGTACTTATCACGGTGGCCTTCATGCTGTTGGCGTACGTGGTCGTTACGTAAAGCTGCCCCGTATCGTTGACCTTCGCCGTCTGCGGAATCGTGGGTGTACCGGTCACGACTGAATAAGCGCCATCCGCAACAGCGCCCAATGGCTGGTAATTCGAGTCGAAATAGAGCGTAGCCGACGAGCTGTAGGCGATCGACTGACCGGTTGCGGTAACTATCGTTCCGATCGCCGAAATCGACTTCATCAAGGCGGGCCGAGACTCGAAGGTAGCGCTTACCAGTTGACCAAAAGTTGCCGTCCCTGACCCAGTGAATGGTGTACCTGGAGAAATCGATGGAGACATTCCGGTCAGGGTGAACGGCTTTGCTCCCGATTCGGTCACGTAGTTCACCCATGCCGTGTGGAACTGATAAGTGTCGACTGATCCGCCGTCGTCACCACCGCCACCGCCGCCGCCACAGGAAGCAAGGAGCGATACTGCGGCAATCGCTGCGAATGCGCTGATCCGTGCGTTCATGTGCCCCTCCGTGCTGCTATGTTTGAACTGGCCCTACTCGTTCAAGGTGCGCCCGAGGATCTCAGCGCGGCAAGGACTATTCGCATTGTGGAGCCCGTGCTTTGGAGTGGCGCGGCAGCAAGCTATCGCGGCCAAGAATGCGCGAAGGTGAGTCCGCTTCGGGGTGCGGTTTCAACCGGTCGATGCAACACACTGAGAACTGCGCAAGCAGGGAGGGTGTTGCAGATGACGAGAAGACCGAGGATCTACTACACGGAGAGCCATTTCCCGCGACCGAATGAGGAGTCGACCATGTTCCCGAAATCCAATTCGCTGCGCGTCGCACGAGGCTTGCTGCTCGCCGCGGGAACGACGGCGGGGCTAAGCGCCTGCTACGTGATTCCGATCGCGCCCGACGGTTCGCCGGCCTGGCAGTACCTGCCGCCCGGTGTCGCAGCCCCCGCCCCGGCCGTGGCGCTGCCCGCGGTCGCGCCGGCAGCCCCGACGATGACCGTGATGCCGCAGATGCCGCAAATGCCGCAAATGCCGCAAATGCCGACTTCCTACCAGGCGCGGCTCTATCCGATGAACGCGCAGGCCGCACAGACCGGCCAGCTGGTGGCGATTATCACCGACCTGAACACCGGACGCGGAATGCTGTCGATGAACCTGGCGGGCGAATACCTGTCCGGCGAGGCGACCCGCGTCTCCGACGGTCACCCGGGATTCGGGAGCGTCTACGAGAAGGTGCTCAAGTCACCGATCCAGGTGAAACCGGGCGTGCCGCGCGGCGTCGCCAATGCGACCGGCTCGCGCGGCACCTGGGTCAACTGCGAGTACGTGCTCGAGGGCGGCGGCCGAGGCACCGGCGCATGCCTGATGTCCAACGGCGCGGCGTATCAGATCCACTTCGGCAGCTGAGCACCGGCGCGCGACCGGGTGTCTCGCCCGGTCCGCCGCCTCTGCGCGGAGGGGGTCACCGCTTGGACCCGTGGGATATGATCGTTTCCGGCCGGAGCGTTGCACGCGAGGCCCCGCTCCGGAGGCATCGTCATGGACGTCGTGCAACTCGGCTACTTCGGCATCGGGTCTTCCCGGGTCGACGACTGGCGCACATTCGGTCGCGGTTTCCTGGGGATGCAGCCGGTGGACCTCGGCGCCGGCCAACTCGCGTTGCGCATGGACGATCGCGCCCACCGATTCCTCGTGCACCGGTCCTCGCGCGACGGCATGGCGTATTTCGGGTTCGAGGTGGCGGACGCGGCGGCGCTCGAGCGGGCCGCTGCGCGACTGTCGAACGCCGACGTCGGGCTGACGCGCGGCTCGACCGCCGAGCAGGATATTCGCCGCGTAGCCGGCATGGTCTGGTTCGCCGACCCCGACGGTAATCGCGTCGAACTGTTCCACGGCGCGGCGCCGTCAGAAACGCCCTTCGTTCCCGCACGACCGATCGGCGGCTTTCGCACCGGCACGCTCGGACTCGGACACGTCGTCCTGATGACCGACGACTTCGAGACCATGCAGCGCTTTTACCTCGAGACGCTCGGCTTCCGGTTGAGCGACTTCGTGACCGCCCCGTTTCGCGGCGCCTTCACCCACGTCAACGCGCGCCACCATTCGCTCGCGATCCTGGAGGGCCCGAAGAAGTCCTTCCACCACGTGATGGTCGAGTACAACTTTCTCGACGACGTGGGAAGGCTCTACGACAAGGCGCTGATCGAGCCGGACCGCGTGTCGGTGACGCTGGGCCGGCACGCGAACGACCACATGCTGTCGTTCTATTCGCGCACGCCGGGCGGATTCATGATCGAGACCGGCTGGGCCGGTCGCCTGATCGACGACGCGACCTGGCAGCCGCACGAGGTCTACGGGCCGAGCATCTGGGGGCACGAGCGCAGCTGGCTTCCACCGGACGCCCGGCGCCAGGCGCGCGCCCTGACGGACGCGGCGGCCGATCGCGGGGTGGTCGAGCCGCTACAGGTGGTCGACGCGCCCGGCTTCGACCTGTCGCCGCTGAGCCCGCGCTACTGAGCGGGATAGATGTCGACCCGGCGCGCCTGACGGTCGTCGTCGCCGCCAGTCGTCTCCTGCGGTTTGACCAGGATGATCCGGTCCTCGGGCATGCCCGCCGCGATCAGCATCTCCCGCGCGGCTTTGGCGCGCCGCTTGGCGAGCGCCTGGTTGTGCGCAACATCGCCCCGTTTGTCATGAAAGCCCGAGATGCCCACCTTGGTGTCGGGTGAGCTCTTCGCGTAGTCGACGATCGACTGCACCTGCGCGCCTGCGTCGGATGGCAGCTGCGCGAGGTCGGTCTCGAAAAAGAAGCTGATCAGCGCGGGCACGCCAGGACCGACCGCCAGGGCCGGTGCGACATCCACCTCGACCGGTTCGGCGGCCGTGGCGGCGGCGGGGGCCGAGCCCGAGGCCCCGGCGCTGCCGGTCGATTGCTGATTCATCGCGGCGACGACGCTGATGATCAGCGACACCGCGACCGCGACGGTCACCGCGATTCCGAGGATCCAGGCCACCATCGCCTGATGGTCGTCTTGCTGATCGTCCATGTCTTGTCCGCGATCTGAAAGTAGATGGGCCACGCGTGATCGGCCCTGGCGCGGCCCGAATTATAGTCGCACGACCCGAATGATCACGCCTGCGGACGAGATCACATCCCTGAACGAGACCACGCCCGCCGAACGACGCGCACCGCTGGCTCATTCCGGACGCAAAAGGCATCATGACGCCTCCACGCCCGCGGAGCCCCGAACGATGCGCCTCACCGAAGCCCTGCTGCACGCGCTCGCGAGAGCCGGCGCCCGCGAAATCTTCGGCATCCCCGGCGACTTCGCTCTGCCCTACTTCCGGATCATCGAAGAGTCGAGGATCCTGCCGCTGTACACGCTGTCGCACGAGCCGGGCGTGGGCTTCGCGGCCGACGCGGCGGCGCGCGTGCGCGGTGCGCCGTCGGTCGCGGCGGTCACCTATGGCGCCGGCGCGCTGAACATGGTCAACAGCGTCGCGTCGGCGTTCGCCGAGAAGTCGCCGGTGGTGGTGATCTCGGGCGGGCCCGGCAAGGGCGAGTCGACCTCCGGACTGCTGCTGCATCATCAGGCCAAGACGCTCGACTCGCAGTTCCGCATCTACAGCGAGATCACCTGCGACCAGGCGCGGCTGGACGACGCGGCGCGCGCGCCGGCCGACATCGCGCGCGTGATCGGCAGCGCGTTGCGGCACTCTCGGCCGGTCTACATCGAAATGCCGCGCGACATGGTCGCCGCGGAGGTGACCGAGGTGCCCGACCCGCAGCCGGCGAGGTTCGACCCGGAAGCGCTGGACGCCTGCGTCGACGAGATCCTGCAGCGACTCGCCGGGGCGGAATCACCGGTGCTGCTCGTCGACGTCGAGGTCCGGCGATTCGGGCTCGAGGCACAGACCGCCGAGCTGGCGCGCCGTCTCGGGCTTCCGGTCGTGACCTGCTTCATGGGTCGCGGGCTGCTGGCCGACACCGACGCGCCACTGATGGGCACCTACATGGGCGTGGCGGGCACGCCCGAGATCACCCGCCTGGTGGAATCCTCCGACGGCCTGTTCCTGCTCGGCGTGATCGTCTCGGACACGAACTTCGCGGTTTCGGAGCGCGCGATCGATCTGCGCAAGACGATCCAGGCGCTCGACGGCCAGGTGACCATCGGGTATCACACCTACAGCGACATTCCGTTGGCGGCACTGGTCGAGCGCCTGCTCGACAAGACGACACCTTCCACGCGCCGGTTCGAAATCGCCAAACCGTCGTTCCCGCGCGGGCTCGTCGCCGACGACCAGCCGATCTCGCCGAACGACGTCGCGACGCTGGTCAACGACCTGATGGCGCAGCGGGGAAAGATGCCGATCGCCTCGGACATCGGCGACTGCCTCTTCACCGCGATGGACATCGAACACACCGCGCTGGTCGCGCCGGGCTACTACGCGACGATGGGCTTCGGCGTGCCCGCCGGCCTGGGAATGCAGGCGGCCACCGGCGAACGACCGCTGATCCTGGTGGGTGACGGCGCCTTCCAGATGACCGGCTGGGAGCTCGGCAACTGCCGCCGCTACGGCTGGGACCCGATCGTGCTGCTGTTCAACAATTCGAGCTGGGAGATGCTGCGCACCTTCCAGCCCGAGTCGCGCTTCAATGACCTCGACGACTGGCACTTCGCCGACATGGC
>JAHEDO010000175.1 GCA_024641185.1 Burkholderiaceae bacterium
TGATCGAACAGGCGGCGGCCGAGCACGGCTTCGACCCGATCGCATTGCGGCGCACGAACTTCGTCCCGAGAGACGCCTTCCCTTACAAGACGGCCAACGGAACCGTCTACGACTGCGGTGACTTCGAGGGCGTGCTCGACAAGGCGCTCGCACTGTCCGACTACGCCGGTTTTGCGTCCAGGCGCGACGAGGCCGCCAGACGCGGGCGGCTGCGCGGCATCGGGGCCGCTTCCTATCTCGAGGCCTCGGGCGGGGGCGGTGCGCCGAAGGACCAGGTCTCCTGCGAGTTCGGGCCCGACGGCGTGATCACGCTGTACGGCGTGACCGGACCGTCCGGCCAGGGTCACGAAACGTCGTTCGCGCAGATCGTCGGCGACGGTCTCGGGCTGCCCGCCGAGAGCATCCACTACCGCGCGAGCGATCCGGCGCATGCGCTGGTCGGCAACGGCACCGGCGGCTCGCGCTCGCTTTACGGCGCCGGCAGCGCGTTCAAGAACCTGGTGCCGCGAGTCATCGAGCAGGGCCGTCCGCACGCGGCCGCGATGCTCGGTGTCGACGCCGCGGCGCTCGAGTATCGCGACGGCGCCTACCGCGTGTCGGGGGCCGGCGGTGGGGGTGCCGGCGTCAGTCTGCCCGAGCTCGCGCGCCGGCTCGCGGGGCCGAAACCGCATCCGCTCGACTGCGACGCCGATTCGGTGTCGGGCGTGACGTTTCCGAACGGTTGCCACATCGCCGAGGTGGAGATCGACCCGCAAACCGGATCGACCGAGGTCGTCGCCTACACCGCCGTCGACGATCTCGGGCACGTCGTGTCGCCGCAGCTGGTGCAGGGGCAGGTGCACGGCGGCGTCGTGCAGGGCGTGGGTCAGGCGTTCGGCGAGCAGGCCATCTACGACGGCGACAGCGGGCAGCTGCTGACCGGCAGCTTCACCGACTATGCGATGCCGCGCGCGGGCTGCATCGAGAACGTGCGCACCGACTACCACCCGGTGCCCACCGCGCTCAACGCGCTCGGCGCCAAGGGCGTGGGCGAGTCGGGGTGTTCCGGCTCGCTGCCGGCGCTGGCCAACGCGATGATGTCGGCGCTGCGGCCGCAGGGCGTACCGCCGATGGACATGCCGTTCACTCCGGCCAAGGTCTGGGCGGCGCTGCGCGACGCGCGCGCGGGCACCGGGTCGCCCGCGCCGTGAAGCGGCTGCTCGCCGGCACGCTGCTCGCCGCATTCGGGAACCTGGCCGTGGCAATCGAGGAACCGGGCTACGACACGGTGCTCGCCGATGACCCGTACGAGGTGCGGCAGTATCGGCCGATGATCGTCGCGGAAACCGTTGTGCCGGGGGACCTGAGCGGCGCGTCCAGCGCCGGGTTCCGGCTGATCGCCGACTTCATCTTCGGCAACAACACGTCGCCCCGCGGACAGCGGGAGAAGATCGAGATGACGGCTCCGGTCACGGCGGAGCCCGCGTCGGAGAAGATCGAAATGACCGCTCCGGTCACCGTCGAGCCCGCATCCGAGAAGATCGAGATGACCGCACCGGTGAGCGTCGCGGACGCGGGAGGTCTGTGGCGCGTGCACTTCGTGATGCCGTCGAAGTACACGCTCGAGACGCTGCCCAGGCCGAACAACCCCGCGGTCCGGATCCGCGAGCTGCCGTCGGCCAGGGTCGCGGTCGTCACCTTCAGCGGCCTGGCCGGCGAGCGCAAGGTTGCCGAGAAGACCGACGACCTGTTGCGCTGGATCCGGTCCAGGGGCTTCACCGCCTCCGGAAAGCCGCAGCTGGCCCGCTACAACCCGCCGTGGACGCTTCCGTTCCTGCGCAGGAACGAGGTGCAGGTAGAGTTGAAGTAGGCTCCGACATTCCCTGTCATCGGCGCAACCCCATGAGACATCACTTCGCCTCCAGACTCGCCTTCGTGGCGCTCGCGACCCTCGGACTCGCTTCGTGCGCCCAGACGGGCATGCAGGGACACGACCCGTCGATGCACGCGGCGCACATGGCCGGCGCCGCGCCGGGCGCCGCCCCCGGCGAGGACCGCCGCCAGCCGGTGCGCTTTCCCGCGCCGATGCGCGAACACACGCTCGCGAACATGCGCGACCATCTGCTCGCGCTGCAGCAGATCCAGGCCGCGCTGGCGCAGGAGCGCTTCGACCAGGCGGCGGATCTCGCCGAAGGGCAGCTCGGCATGTCCTCGCTCGCGCTTCACGGCGCGCACGAGGTCGCGCCGTTCATGCCCGAGGGAATGCGCGACGCGGGCACCGCGATGCACCGGTCGGCGAGCCGCTTCGCGGTGGCGGCGCGCGACGCCGCGGCGCTCGGCGACCTGCGCCCGGCCCTGTCCGCGCTGGCCGAACTCACGGCGACCTGCGTCGCCTGCCACGCGAGCTATCGGCTGGAGTAAGTGCGCGCCGCCGCCTGAGTCCGCGCGGCGCGGTTTCAGCGCACCGGTTCGCCGAAGTTCGACCGGTAGGGCGGCAGCGAATCCACGCTTCGCCCGGTCGCCCGTGCGTACAGCGGCAGCGTCCGGTCGAGGTTCCTGCGGATCTCCGTGATCCTTGTGGCATTCGACGGGTGCGTCGACAGCCACTGCGGCGGCTGCCCCTTGGAGGCCGCGGACATCTTCTCCCACAGCACGACGCCGGCGCGCGGATCGAAGCCGGCGCGCGCCGCGAGGTCCATGCCGACGATGTCGGCCTCGGTCTCGTCGCCGCGCGAGAAGCTCAGCATCGTCAGCTGCGCGCCGGCCGATGCGAGTTGCCCGCCCAGATCGCCGTAGCCCATGAGCTGGGAGAGCACCGAGGCGCCGATCGTGACCCCCTGCGCGATCGTCGACTTCGCCGCGCGCTCGCGGCCGTGCTCACGCAGCGCGTGCGCGATCTCGTGGCCCATCACGGTGGCGATCTCGTCGTCGGTCAGCTTGAGCGTGTCGATGATCCCGGAGAAGAACGCGATCTTGCCGCCCGGCATGCAGAAGGCGTTGATCTGCTTGGAACCGATCAGGTTGACTTCCCACTTCCAATGAGGCGCGCGTTCGTTGAAGCGGGGGGCGTACGGGATCAGGCGCTGCGCGATGCGACGAAGCCGCTGCAGCTGCGGGTGATCCGGCGGCGCGAGCGCGTGCTGCGCGGCGGCCTCTCGCAGCAGCTGGTCGTACTGCTTGGCCGCGCTGCGCTCGAGTTGCTCGGCCGGGACGAGTTGCGCGACGCGGCTGCGCTCGCCGACATTGACCCCGTCCGTCGGCGCGGCGCCGCTCGACCGCCCGCCGGCCGACTGCGCGCCGGCAGGCGCCGCGAGGGCGAGCGCCAGCGCCGCGATCGAGGCGGACGAGGCGATGGCGCGAAGGACGGTCGATGGCATCGTGGGCATTGGAAGTGAGTGCTCGGACGCGGTCTGCCGGGCGGGGACGGGCGGGGCCGCGTCGCCGAAGATGGTAGCGGATCCCGGCGCTTCAAGCCGCTGATACACTGGCCCGGGGCAGCGGCGAGCGTCGTCGACGAAGTGCCGAGCGCCCCGAGTCCGCATGCCCCAGCGCCAACGCAGCCCCTACCTCGACGTCTTCGTCAATCGCCGTATCGCGGCGATGCTGCTGCTCGGTTTCGCCAGCGGGCTGCCGCTGGCCCTGTCGACCGGGAGCCTGCAGGCCTGGCTCACCGTCGAAGACGTCGACATCAAGACGATCGGCTTCTTCGCGCTCGCGGGCCTGCCGTACACCTTCAAGTTCGTCTGGGCGCCGCTGCTGGATCGCTTCGAGCCGCCGGTGCTCGGCCGGCGCCGCGGCTGGCTGGTCGCGACCCAGCTGCTCCTGGCGGGGGCCTGTTTCGGCATGGCCACGCTCGATCCGCGCACCTCGATCGAAGCGGTCGGGATTTGCGCGGTCACGATCGCGTTCCTGTCGGCGTCCCAGGACGTCGTGTTCGACGCGTATCGCGCCGACCTGCTCGGCGAGCACGAGCGCGAGCGCGGCGCGGGCGCCGCCGTCTCGGTGCTCGGCTACCGGATCGCGATGCTGGTGTCGGGCGGGCTCGCGCTGATCCTGGCCGATCAGTGGCTCGGCTGGCCCAACACCTACCGGCTGATGGCGGTGCTGTTCGTCGGCATGGCGGGGGTCACGATGTTCTCGCCGCGGCTCGCGGGCGGTCCGGCCGCCACGGGCAGCGGGTGGCGGGAGCTGCTCGGTTTCGTCGCGATGATCGCGGCGGCGCTGGCGGTCTATTTCGGGCTGCGCGCGCTGCCCTGGGGCGCACTGGAGTCCGACCGCTTCGGCAAGCTCGGGGTGCAGACCTTCGCGATGCTCGCGGCCTTCATCGTCGCGCTGCGCGCCGCGCGCTGGGCCGGCTTTCCGTCCTTCGTCGAACCGTGGGACGCGTTCTTCTCCCGCGACCGGGCGTTCGCGCTGCTCGCGCTGATCGTGCTCTACAAGGTCGGCGACGCGTTCGCCGGCAGCCTGTCGACCACCTTCCTGATCCGCGGCGTCGGTTTCACGCAGACCGAAGTGGGCGCGGTCAACAAGGTGCTGGGGCTGGCCGCGACGATCGTCGGCGCGCTGGCGGGCGGCGCGTGGCTGGCCAGGCGCCCGCTCTGGGGCGCGCTGATGGCGTTCGGGCTGCTGCAGGCGGTGTCGAACTTCGGTTACTGGCTGCTTGCGGTGCTGCCCAAGAGCTTCGGGCTGATGGCCGCTGCGATCGGGGTCGAAAACCTGTGCGGCGGGCTGGGCACCGCGGCTTTCGTCGCTTTCCTGATGGCGCTGACCGACCGCCGTTTCTCGGCCGCCCAGTACGCGCTGCTGTCGGCGCTGTCCGCGGTGGGGCGGGTCTACGTCGGACCGGCCTCCGGGGTGATGGTCGAAGCCTTCGGCTGGCCCACCTTCTTCATGTGGACCGTCGCGGCCGCGATGCCGGGATTGTTGCTCCTGTGGTGGCTTCGACGGACAATCACGGAATTGGCCGCGACCCCGGCCGCAGCTACACCCGCGACCGCCTCCCAGGCCGGCGCGACCACCGCCGAGGCCGGACGCGCCGGCAAGGCCGAACAGGAGATCCGTTGATGAACGACATCGCACGCACCGGTGCGCTTGCGCCCGAGCCGGTCACCCAGGAGAAGCTCGAGTCCTTCTGGATGCCATTCACCTCGAACCGGCAGTTCAAGTCGCAGCCGCGGCTGCTCGCGCGCGCCGAGGGCATGTACTACTACACCCCCGAGGGCCGCCAGATTCTGGACGGTACCGCGGGCCTGTGGTGCGTGAACGCCGGTCACTGCCGCAAGCCGATCGTCGACGCGATCGCGCAGGCTGCCGGCTCGCTCGACTTCTCGCCGACCTTCCAGATGGGCCATCCGATGGCTTTCGAGCTGTCCTCGCGTCTGGTCGCGCTGGCCGGGCAGCCCTTCAACCACGTGTTCTTCTGCAATTCCGGCTCCGAGGCGGTCGACTCGGCGCTGAAGATCGCGCTCGGCTACCACCGCGTGCGCGGCGAAGGCCAGCGCACCCGCTTCATCGGCCGAGAGCGCGGCTATCACGGCGTGGGTTTCGGCGGCATCTCGGTCGGGGGCATGGCTGCCAACCGCAAGATGTTCGGCACGATGCTGCCGGGGGTCGACCACCTGCCGCAGACCTGGAACCTGAAGGAGACCGCGTTCTCGCGAGGCCAGCCGGCCTGGGGCGCGCACCTGGCGGACGAGCTCGAGCGCATCATCGCGCTGCACGACGCGTCGACGATCGCGGCGGTGATCGTCGAGCCGGTGGCGGGTTCGGCCGGGGTGCTCGTGCCCCCGAAGGGCTATCTGGAGCGTCTGCGGGCGATCACCGAGAAGCACGGCATCCTGCTGATCTTCGACGAGGTGATCACCGGATTCGGCCGGGTCGGCAAGGCGTTCGGCTGGCAGCGTTTCGGCGTCGCCCCCGACCTGTACACGACCGCCAAGGGCATCAACAGCGGCACGGTGCCGATGGGCGCGGTGTTCGCGCGCAGCGGCATCTACGAGGCGTTCATGCAGGGTCCGGCCAGCGCGATCGAGTTCGCGCACGGCTACACCTATTCCGCGCATCCGCTGGCCTGCGCCGCCGCGCTCGCCACGCTGGACGTCTACGCGGGCGAGGGCCTGTTCGAGCGCGCCGCCGAACTCGAGTCGCACTGGGAAGCCGCGCTGCACAGCCTGAAGGGCGTGCGCAACGTGATCGACGTCCGAAACATCGGCCTGATGGGCGCGATCGAGCTCGAGCCGCGCGCCGGTGCCGCGGGCGCGCGCGGATTCGACGTGCACTGCCAGGCTTTCTTCGAGGAAGGCCTGCTGGTGCGGTTCACCGGAGACATTCTCGCGATGTCGCCTCCGCTGATCGTCAGCCGCAACCAGATCGACGAGATCGTCGAGCGGCTGCGCCGCGTGCTCGAGCGGGTCGAGTAGGGCCGGCCCGCGGCGGGGCCTGAAGAACCTGGCCACCCGCCGCGGCGTTCGGGGGTCTTGCCTTCGGGTCGAGGCCTCGGCGTCGGACCGCACGTCGGACCGCACGTCGGACCGCACGCCGGGCAGCACGCCGGACCGCACGCCGGGCAGCACGTCGGGCGGCACGCCGGGCAGCACGCCGGGCAGCACCTCGGGCAGCAAGTCGGGAAGCACCACGGCCCGCACGCCGAGGCTCGCCGGGCCCG
>JAHEDO010000176.1 GCA_024641185.1 Burkholderiaceae bacterium
GCTGCTCGCGCTGCTCGATCGGCCCGGCGCGGTGCTTTCCCGCGCGCAGCTCGAGGAGCGGATCTACGGCGGGGGCCAGGAGATCGGCAGCAACGCGGTCGAGGTCCACGTGCATGCGTTGCGGCGAAAGCTGGGCGCCGACCGGATCCGGACGGTGCGCGGCGTCGGCTACACGCTTGTTCAAGCGGGTGCCGGATAGTGGACAGTCGCCCGCAATCCGCCGCCCGCGAGTGCCCGCCGTGACGTCGATCCGTCGCACGCTCCTGCTGTGGCTGACTGCCGGGCTGCTCGCGGCGGTCGCGGTCGCGACGGTGCTCGTCTACCTGAATGCGAGCGACGAGGCGGGAGCGCTGTTCGACTACCAGATGCGGCAGATGGCGGCGTCGATGCCAGCGCAGGGGGTCGGGCCGCTGGCCGGCGCTCGCCCGTTCGGGATCGACGTCGACGAGGACGTGGTGATCCAGATCTGGGACCGCGAGGGCCTGCGCATCTACTTTTCGCACGAGCGCCCGAATCTGCCGAGCCGGGCGAGGCTCGGCTTCGAGACGGTGCAGACCGCACGCGGCGCATGGCGGGTTTACACCGTGCAGAGCGGCGCGACGACGCTGCAGGTCGCGCAGCCGATGAGCGCGCGTCGGACGCTCGCCCGCAAGATGGCCCTGCGAACCGTGGCACCGCTGCTTCTCGCCCTGCCGGTGCTCGCCTGGCTGGTGTGGCTCGCGGTCGGACGCGGGCTCGCACCGGTGCGCCGCGTCGCGCGCGAGCTGCAGTCGCGTGATGCGGCGACGATGACGCCGATCGGGACCGAGGCGCTTCCCGAGGAGATCCGGCCGCTGGTGCTGGCGCTCAACGAATTGCTCGAAAGGCTGGATCGCGTGCTCGTCGTGCAGCGCAACTTCGTCGCCGACGCGGCGCATGAGCTGCGCACACCGCTGACCGCGCTCAAGCTTCAGATCGCACTGGCCAGGCGGTCTCGTGACGACGCCGAGCGCGCCGCAGCGTTCGCGGACCTGGAACGCGGCGTGGACCGGACGACGCACCTGGTCGCGCAACTGCTCACGCTCGCGCGGCTCGAGCCGGGCGCTGAAGCCTCGTTGCGTCGCGAGCGCGTCGACCTGCGGGACGTCGTGGCGCAGGTCGTTGCGGAGCGCGCGCCGGGCGCCGCACAGCGGGGCGTCGACCTGGGCATCGTCGGCGATGCGGCCTGCCCGGTTGTCGGCGATCCGTCGGCGCTCGCGGTCCTGGTGGCGAACCTGGTCGACAACGCGATCCGCCACACGCCGTCAGATGGCAGCGTCGACACGCGCCTGGACTGCGCGGGCGCACGAGCGACGCTGATCGTCGAGGACACGGGGCCGGGAATTCCGGACGACGAGATCGGCCGGGTGTTCGATCGCTTCTTTCGCGGGCATGGCGCCGGCGCCGGGGGCAGCGGCCTCGGACTGGCTATCGTCAAGCGGATCGCCGACGCGCACGGCGCGAGCATCGAGCTCGCCAATCGACCGGAGGGCGGCCTGCGGGCCGCCGTGCGCTTCGCTGGCTCGTGATGGCCGGTGACGTGCCGGTGGCGTGCTAGAGTCTGCGGCAACCATGGCCACCAGGCACACGCACGAAGGTCCTCCCAGCCCTTTCCATGGGCTGCTCGAGCCCAGGGCGCTCCTCGAAATGGGGGCGCTGCCCTGGGCCACGCCGCTGCTGATGACCGCGCCGCGTGGCGACGGCCATCCGGTTCTGCTGCTTCCCGGTTTCGTCGGGGACGACTCGACGCTGTTCGCGCTGAAGACTTTCGTTCGCAGTCGCGGCTACGAGGTCGAGACCTGGGGGTTCGGCCGCAACGTGGGCTTCCAGCGCAAGCACGCCATGGCGCTCGAGCAGAAGGTGCGCTATATCCATCACCGTACCGGCCAGAAAGTGAGCCTCGTCGGCTGGAGTCTGGGTGGCGTGTTCGCGCTGTACGCGGCCCACCAGGCGCCCGAATGCGTGCGCAGCGTGATCACGCTGGGCAGCCCGGTCAACGTCGACGCCGAGGGCAGCGCGACCGCGCCACTGGTCAAGGCGTTGTATCGCCTGATCGCTCACCCGATGGGGCCGAGTGCGCATGCGATGCAGCCGCGGGCCAAGCCGATGCGCAGACCCGCGCCGGTTCCGATGAGCTGCCTCTACTCGCTCACCGACGGTGTGGTGCCCCCGCAGGAGGCGACGATCGAGGGCGACCCGGCGATGCACGAGAACATCCGCGTTCCCGGCAGCCACATGGGGCTGGGCTTCAATGCGGTGGTGCTGTGGATCGTCGCCGATCGGCTCTCCCAGCCGTTGCAGGCGTGGCGGCCGTTCGAGCCGCACGGGCCGTTCGGCTACCTTTACCGGATGCTGACGCCGTCTTCGGTGCCGTCCTAGGCGCGCGCCGGGGGCGTTGCCGCGCCCTTGCGGTCTCGAGCAGTTCCTGGAAGCTGTCGCGCACGCACTGAGCGAACGCCTCGGGGTCGGGCATCAGTTCCCTGCACGAGGTCGGCGACACGATGATCTTGTCGTCGTAGCTCGTGACCGCGATCACGAGACCCATCCCGTCCATGATCGGCATGATCGCGGAGAAGTAGGTCATCCGCGCGCCGATCAGGTACAGCGGCACCGCGGGCCCCGGCACGTTGGTGATCGTGCAGTTGGCGAGCGGGGCTCGCTGCCCGGTTCCGAAGGCGGCGCGCGACAGCAGCTTGCTGGTCAGCGCGATCGTGGAGGCCGGCGCGTGCTCGCCGATGTCGGTGAGTTCGCGCGCACCGACCGCCTGCGTGACCGCCTCTGAGGACGCCGTCTGCTGCTGGATGGAGCGCAGCCGCTCCACCGGGTCGTCGATGTCTGTTCCCAGCATCACCCGCAGCCACGAGAACTCGGTGCGCGCGGCCGGGCCGGATTCGCGCACCGAGATGGGGGCGAGCGCGGCGAGGCTCGACGCGGGCAGCTCTTCCTGCGACCGCAGGAAGCGGCGCAGCGCTCCACCGCACACGGCGAGCACGACGTCGTTCACGCTCGCGCCCGGCACGAGCGTGCGCACCTCGCGGAATTCCTCGAGCGGAAAGCGGCGGGTCTCGAACACCCTGTGCGGCGAGACGATCGCATTGAAGCGCGCCGGCGGCATGCGCTGTGGGTGCAGAAGCGCGTCGCTGGCCAGCGACATCGCGACAGGCGCCATCTGACGGATCGCGCGGGCCAGCGGACCCGCCATCCTGAGCGGCGAGGTCAGCGATCTCAACGCGCCCCTTACCGAAAGCCCGAGCAGCCCTGGGGCCCGCGCGGGAAACCAGGGTTCGGGCGGCGCCGCGGGCGGTGTCTCGTGCGTCGTGTCGTGCAGCAGCATCGTGAGCTCGCTGCCGTGCTCGATGTCGATCGCCGCGTGATGGGTTTTCGTGATCAGCGCGAAACTGCCCGCGGGCAGGTCCAGGAACGCGTCCAGCCCCTCGATCACGTAGATCTCCCACAGCGGGCGGCCCAGGTCGAGCGGGCGCGCGTGGATCCGGGACGCCTGGATGCAGAACTGCCGCCAGTCGCCCGGCTTGGGCAGCGCGATGTGCCGCACGTGGTACTCGAGGTCGAAGTTTTCGTCTTCGACCCAGTACGGATAGTCGATCTCGAAGGGCAGGCGCAGAAGCTTGTGACGGAAAACCGGCGCCAGGTGCAGGCGGCTGCCGATGTGCTCGAGGATGCTCTTGAAGCGAACCTTCCCGCCTGGCGCCGTCGACTGGTCGTAGATGTGGATCAGCGTGACGTTGGAGTTCGCGTGCGCGGAGTCCGAGTACAGGAAGCTCGCGTCGTGTCCGTTGAGTTGGCGCATCGGTGTCGTGCCTTGGTTCGGGTGGTGGCGCTCCGTCTAGCGTAACCCAGCACCGCGACGCCGCGGTGCGGGCGGTCGTGCGGGCGGCGTCCGGCATGCTCGATGTCGTACCATCGGTACAGGTCGTGCGCCCCGAAAATGGAGGTCCTATGGACTCAGCGGTCAATGCCTCGAACAAGCCGGCTCAGGGCTCGCCCGGCGCGCAGGCGCCCCGCTACCAGAGTGGATTCGGCAACGAGTTCGCCACCGAGGCGCTGCCCGGCGCCATGCCGCAGGGCCGCAATTCTCCGCAGCGGGTCGCCTACGGGCTGTACGCAGAGCAGCTCTCGAGCACCGCGTTCACCGCGCTGCGCGGGGCCAACCGCCGCACCTGGTGCTACCGGATCCGGCCGGCTGCGGTGCACCAGCCGTTCGCTCGCATCGCGGACGGCGCGCTGGTCGGCCGCGTCGGCGACGCACAGACGCCGCCGAACCAGCTGCGCTGGAGTCCGCTGCCGCTGCCGTCCGCACCGACGGATTTCGTGTCGGGGCTGTTCACGATGGCCGGCACCGGCGACGCCGCCGCGATGAGCGGCTGCGCGATCCACATGTACGCGGCCAACCGCTCGATGAAGGACCGTTTCTTCTACGACGCCGACGGCGAACTGCTGATCGTTCCGCAGCAGGGTCGCCTTCGGCTGCTGACCGAACTGGGGATTCTCGAACTCGAGCCCCAGGAGATCGCGGTGATCCCGCGCGGCATCCGGTTCCGGGCCGAGTTCCCCGACCTGCGATCGGAGGGCGGCTCGCTCGAGGCCGCGCGCGGCTACGTCTGCGAGAACTACGGCGCTCCGTTCAGACTGCCTGACCTGGGACCGATCGGCTCCAACGGCCTGGCCAACCCGCGCGACTTCCTCACGCCGGTGGCCTGGTACGAGGATCGCGAGGGCGACTTCGAGCTGGTCGCGAAATTCGACGGCCGTCTCTGGGGCGCGCGAATCGGCCACTCGCCGCTCGACGTGGTCGCCTGGCACGGCAACTCGGTGCCCTACAAGTACGACCTGCGCGCGTTCAATACCATCGGCTCGATCAGCTACGACCATCCGGACCCGTCGATCTTCCTCGTGCTGCAGTCGCAGTCGGACACGCCGGGGGTCGACACGATCGACTTCGTGATCTTCCCGCCGCGCTGGCTCGCCGGCGAGGACACCTTCCGTCCGCCCTGGTTCCACCGCAACATCGCCAGCGAGTTCATGGGCCTGGTCCACGGGGTCTACGACGCGAAGGCCGAGGGCTTCATGCCAGGCGGCGCGTCGCTGCACAACTGCATGACTGGTCACGGGCCCGACGAGGGAACCTTCGAGAAGGCGAGCGCCGCCGACACGCGCGTGCCGCACAAGGTCACCGACACGATGGCCTTCATGTTCGAGACGCGCACGCTGATCCAGCCGACCGCGCAGGCGCTGGCGCTGCCCACGCTCCAGGCCGATTACTGGAAGTGCTGGCAAGGCCTGAAGAAGCGGTTCGATCCCACGCGACCGTGAAGCGGACGGCCCGGCGTTTCAGCGGTCTGCTCGACGTCGCGGGATCGTGAGCGCTCGCACCGGCGCCGGCGGGAACACCTGTTTCCGTCTGTAACAGTTGGCCCGATGTGTAAAGGGTGAGATCACCGCCCACCCGCAAGCGTGCCGGAGTGGGAAAATGAGTGTGTGAAGCACGGATGCAGGAAGCAGAGGTGCCTATGAGTACGCATGGAATTCTGAAAGTGGCGCTGGTCGCGGTGCTGCTGGTCGGCGGCGGTGCCGCCTGGGCCGACGGCGGGCGGGGTCATGGCGGCGGATACCGCGGTGGCGGTTACCACGGCGGCGGATATCACGGGGGCGGCTGGCGCGGCAGCGTCTACCTCGGATTGCCGCTGTTCGCGCCGTACTACTCGTCCTGGCCGTACTACGGCTATGGTGGCTATGGCGGCTACTACGGGCCGGGACCCTGGTATCCGCCGGCGGTCGTCGGCGTGCCGACGACGCCCCCGGTCTACATCGAGCAGGCGCCGCAGGCCGCGGCACCCGCGCAGCAGTACTGGTACTGGTGCGCCGATCCGCAGGGTTACTACCCGACCGTGCGCGATTGCCGTCAGCCCTGGACGCCGGTCCTGCCACAACCAAACGTGCAGCAATGAAAATGACATCGTCGAGAATTCTCACCGTCGGCGCGGTTTCGCTCGTCGCTCTGCTGGCTGCCTGTGCCTCGGCGCCTACAGGCCCGAGCGTGCTGGTGCTGCCGGGCACCGGCAGGTCGTTCGATCAGTTCCGGGCCGACGACTACTCCTGCCGCCAGTTCGCCTGGCAGCAGATCGGCGGGGCGCAGGCCGATCAGGCGGTCAACAACACCGCGGTCGCCAACGCGGCGGTCGCGACCGCGATCGGCGCGATCGCCGGCGGTGCGATCAACGGCTCGCAGGGCGCAGCGGTCGGTGCCGGCACCGGCCTGCTGTTCGGCAGCGCCATCGGGTCGGGCTCGTCGCAGGCCTATGCCTACGACGCGCAGCGTCGCTACGACCACGCCTACGTCCAGTGCATGTACGCGTACGGACACAGGGTGCCGGTTTCCGGGACGATGGGGGGCGCTTCCCGCTATCAGGGAACGACCGCGCCGTCCCCGGCATACGCTCCGCCGCCACCGCCGGCATACACTCCGCCGCCGCCCCCGGCAGGCGTACCGCCGCCGCCACCCCCCGGCGTCGCGCCGCGCTGACGCGGCGTTGCGGATCCGCGCCGCAAGCAAGGGCGACCGCGTCGCCGGCAGTGCGG
>JAHEDO010000177.1 GCA_024641185.1 Burkholderiaceae bacterium
CCCATGCCGTAGGCGATGCCGACGTTCTCGTCGCGCTCGAACACGAGCGGGTTCATCGACGGCCTGTTGCCCATCATCGGCACCATGCTCATCGACTCGGTACCCGCGGCGATCATCACCTCGGCCTCGCCGACGCGGATCCGGTCGGCCGCCATCGCCAGCGCGGTCAGGCCCGACGCGCAGAAGCGGTTGACGGTGACCCCGCCGACCGTGTCCGGCAGCCCGGCCAGCAGCGCGCCGATCCGCGCGACGTTCAGCCCCTGCTCGGCTTCAGGGATCGCGCAGCCGACGATCGCGTCCTCGATCGTCTTCGGGTCCAGTCCGGGCACCTGCGCGAGCGCGCTGCGGATCGCGTGGACCAGCAGGTCGTCGGGGCGCACGCCGCGCAGCGCGCCCTTGGGCGCCCTGCCGATCGGCGTGCGGCTGGCAGCGACGATGTACGCATCCTGCACTTGCTTGTTCATCTTAGTTTCTCCTTGCCCGCCGCGTCAGTTGCGCACCGGTTTGCCGGTCTGCATCATCCCCATGATCCGTTCCTGGGTCTTGGGGTGCGTGAGCAGGCTGGTGAAGCCCTTGCGCTCGAGCGCCATGATCCATTCCTCGTCGACCATCGAACCGGCGTCGACGTCACCGCCGCACATGATCTCGGCGATCGTCCTGCCCAGGTGATAGTCGTGCGCCGAGATCATTCCGCCGTCGCGCATGTTGGTGAGCTGCGCGGAGATCGTCGCCACCCCCGCTCGCCCGGCGACCCGGAAGGTCGACTTGCGCGGAGGCCTCCATCCGGCCTCGCTCATCGACCGCGCCTCGCGGATCGCGACGTAGAGCAGCTCCTGGCGGTTGAACACGATCGGATCCGAATCGAGCAGGTAACCCAGCGCCTGCGCCTCGATCGCCGACCGCGACACCTGCGCGGTGGCCGCGGCCATGAAGTACCTCTTCAGGAAGTCGAGCAGGTAGGTGTCGGGCGCGTTCGCGTGCAGCTCGGCGGCGCGACGCGCGCCATAGGCCAGGCCGCCTCCGCCGGGGATCAGGCCGACGCCGACCTCGACCAGCCCGATGTAGCTCTCGAGGTGCGCGACGCGTTTCGCGCAATAGGCGGCGAGTTCGCAGCCTCCGCCCAGCGCCATGTTCGCGACCGCCGCAACCGTGGGCACCTGCGCATAGCGCAGCCGCAGCATCGCATCCTGCAGCGCCTTCTCCGCCTCTCCGATCGCCCCCGCGCCGCCCGACATGAACACCGGCAGCATCGCCTGCAGATCGGCTCCGTACGAGAACGGGTCGTCGGGCGACCAGATCACCAGCCCCCGGTGTTGGCGTTCCGCCAAGTCCACCGCTTTCAGCAGCCCGGCGATCACGCCAGGCCCGATCGCGTGCACCTTGGTGCGGATCGACGCGATCAGCACCTGGTCGAAGCCGTGCCCCTCGGCGGTCCACAGCCGGATCGAGTCGTCCTCGAACACGGTGTTGCCGCCGGAGTGCCCGGTCGGGGCGTTCTCGCCGGCCAGCGTCACCGGGAACAGCTGCCGCCGATAGGCGGGATGCGCCGGCCGCGCGACGAACTCGCCGCGCGAGGCCGACCACGACCCTTCGGGCTGGTGCACGCCGCCGCGCTCGGCGACCGGGCCGTCGAACACCCAGGCCGGCAGCGGCACGTTCGCGATCGCCTTGCCCGCGGCGATGTCGTCGCGGATCCACTGCGCCACCTGCGCCCAGCCGGCCTGCTGCCAGGCCTCGAACGGACCTTGCGACGCGGCGAAGCCGAAGCGCATCGCGAGGTCCACGTCGCGCGCGTTGTCGGCGATTTCCGCGAGCTTGCAGGCCGCGTAGTGCCAGGAGTCGCGCATGATCGCCCAGACGAACTGCGCCTGCGGATTGGTCGACTCCCGAAGCAGCTTCAACCGCTCTGCCGGGTCCTTCTTCTTCAGGATCCGCGCGACCGTCTCGTCGGCCTTGGCGCCCGCGGGCACGTAGTCAGCCTTGGTCGGGTCGAAGCGCAGCACCGCCTTGCCTTCCCTGCGATAGAACCCTGCGCCGGCCTTCTGCCCGAGCGCGCCCTTGCCGATCAGCGTCGCGAAGTCCGGCGGCGTCGCGTACAGCGCCGCGAACGGATCGTCGCGCAGGTTGTCCTGCATCGTCTTCATCACGTGGCCGATGGTGTCCAGCCCGACGATGTCGGCGGTGCGGAAGGTGCCCGACTTGGCGCGGCCCATCTTGGCACCGGTCAGGTCGTCGACCACGTCGTAGCTCAGCCCGAACTTCGCCGCTTCAGCAACGGTGGCGAACATGCCGAAGGTGCCGACCCGGTTCGCGATGAAGTTCGGCGTGTCCTTGGCGCGCACGCACCCCTTGCCCAGCGCCGTGGTCAGGAAGGTCTCGAGCCGGTCCAGGATCTCGGGCCCGGTTGCCGGCGTGGCAATCAGTTCGACCAGGTGCATGTACCGGGGCGGGTTGAAGAAGTGCACGCCGCAAAAGCGCGGCGCAAGCGTCGCGTCGACGCCTTCGGCGAGCGTGCCGATGGACAGCCCCGACGTGTTGGTCGCGAAAATCGCGTCGGCGCGCACGAAGGGCGCGACCTTCCGATACAGGTCGTGCTTCCAGTCCATCCGCTCGGCGATCGCCTCGATCACCAGGTCGCAGTCGCGCAGCCGCTCGAGGTCCTCCTCGTAGTTGGCAGGCCGGATGAATGCCGCGAGGTCCGGATGGCCCAGCGGGGCCGGGTTCAGCTTCTTCAGTCCCTCGATCGCCTTGATCGCGATCGCGTTCTTCGGACCGTCCTTCGCGGGCAGGTCGAACAGCAGCACGTCGACCTTCGCGTTGACCAGGTGCGCGGCGATCTGGGCGCCCATGACGCCCGCACCCAGCACCGCGACCTTCCTGACGATGAAATTGGCCAAGTTCATTCCTCCCTGATCCATGTCTGCGTGCGACCGAGCATCGGCACGCCGATGTAGCCGCGCACCTCGAGCTTCCTGCCGTCTTCGACGAGCTTCATCTGGCTGCGGTAGACCTTGCCGTTGTTCGGATCGAGGATCTCGCCGCCGCCCCAGCCGTCGCCGTCCTTCTTCATGCCGCTGATGATCGTCATGCCCTGCACCGGCTTGTCCTTGCGGTCGTCGGTGCACTTGTCGCACTTCGCGTCGGTCTTGTCGGTCAGGATCTTCTCCACGCGACCGACGACCAGGCCGTCCTTCTCCACGATGCGGATCAGCGACTTCGCCTTGCCGGTCTCGTCGTCGACGCTCTTCCACAGCCCGATCGGCGAACTCGCGCCCTGCGCGAAGGCGAGCGAGACGCACATTGCGCCCGCGGCGAGCAGCCCGGCGCGCAAGAGCCCGCCAGCGGCCTTGCGCGCACCGCTGCCGGGCGCACTGCCGGTGCGGTCGCTCGCCGTTCCGCGATCCATCGTCTCGACGCAGTCGTTCATCGTGACGCGTTCGTTCGATCCAGTCTTCATTGCCAGTTGCATGTTGCGTTCTCCCCGGCCGTCAAGGCCGTTCAGCCCCGATATCAGAACAGCGCCTCGTCGAGCTCCATCAGCGTCGCGGCGCCGGCGCGTGCCGTGCGGATCAGCGCAGCCGTTTCCGGCTGCAATTTGGCGAAGTAGAAGCGTGCCACCGACAGCTTGGCGCGATAGAAGTCGTCGGTGTCCGCCTTCGTCAGCGCGATCTTCGCCATCCGCGCCCAGAGGTAGGACAGCACCAGGTGTCCGATGATGCGCAGGTAATCCACCGCCGCCGCGCCCGCCTCGTCCTGGTTCTGGAAGGCCTTCATCCCGATTTCCATCGTCAGCTTCTCGATCTTGCCGGCGAGCTCGGCGAGCGGATTGACGAATTCGGCCATTGCCTCGTTCGTGCCCTCGGCCTCGACGAACGCCTTGACGAGATCCCCGAGCTTGCGCAACTTCGCGCCGTTGTCGCCGAGCACCTTGCGGCCCAGCAGGTCGAGCGACTGGATCGTGTTGGTGCCCTCGTAGATCATGTTGATCCGCGCGTCGCGCACGTACTGCTCGATGCCGGTCTCCCGGATGTAGCCGCTGCCCCCGAAGACCTGCTGAGCGAGCACCGTGCACTGAAAGCCGTTGTCGGTGTTGAACGCCTTGACGATCGGTGTGAGCAGCGTGACCAGGTCCGCGCTGTCCTTGCGTACCTCCTCGTCCGGATGGTGCTCGTACTGATCGATCATCAGCGCAGTCCAGAACGCCATCGCGCGGCTGCCCTCGAGCCAGGCGCGCTGCGTGAGCAGCATGCGACGCACATCGGGATGCACGATGATCGGGTCCGCGGGCTTGTCCGGCGCCTTCGGGCCGGACAGCGAGCGGGCCTGCAGGCGTTCCTTGGCGTAGGCGGCCGAGCTCTGATAGGCCGCCTCCATCAGGCCGAGCGACTGCATGCCCACGCCGAGGCGGGCGCCGTTCATCATCACGAACATCGCATTCAGGCCCTTGTTGGGCGCGCCGACCAGCCAGCCGGTGGCGCCTTCGAACTGCATCTCGCAGGTCGCGTTCGCGTGGATGCCCATCTTGTTCTCGAGCCGCGTGCACATGACCGCGTTGCGCTCGCCCGGCGTGCCGTCGGCGGCCGGGACGAACTTGGGCACGATGAACAGCGAGATCCCCTTGGTGCCGGCCGGTGCGTCGGGCAGCCGCGCAAGCACCAGGTGCACGATGTTCGCGCTCATGTCGTGCTCGCCCGACGAGATGAAGACCTTGGTTCCCGAGATCCGGTAGCTGCCGTCTGCCTGCGGTTCGGCGCGACTGCGCAGCATGCCAAGGTCGGTGCCGCAGTGGGCCTCGGTCAGGCACATCGTGCCCATCCACTCCCCGGAGATCAGCTTGGGCAGATAGAGCGCCTTCTGCTCGGGCGTGCCGTGCGCGAGCAGCGCCTGGTAGGCGCCGTGCGTGAGCCCGGGGTACATCGCCCAGGACTGGTTCGATGCGTTCATCATCTCCTGGAACGCGGTCTGGGTCGTGTGCGGCAGTCCCTGGCCGCCGAAATCCGGCTCGCAGGACAATGCGGGCCAGCCTGCGGCGGTGAACTCCTGCCAGGCGTCCTTGAAGCCCGCCGGAGTCTTCACGACGCCATCGGCGCGGAGCTCGCAGCCCTCCTCGTCGCCGCTGCGGTTCAGCGGGTGCAGGACCTCGGCGCAGAACTTGCCGCCTTCCTCGAGAACCTGGTCGATCAGTTCGCGCGACACCTCCTGGTGACGCGGGATTTCCTGGTACTGCTTGTCCGCTTCGAGCAGTTCGTGCAGTACGAACTGCATGTCGCGAAGCGGGGGGGTGTACTGCGACATATATCGGTCCTTCGCTTTGATTGACTGATTGACTGGATTCAGGAGACCGAACGTTCGTGCGATTTCGAACGTTCGTGCGATTTGTCGGCGGCGTGTCGTGCCGCGGTCGTAGCCCCGGTCGCGCGCCCGCGCCTTGCTCCGCGGTAGCTTTCGAGAAGTCGGTCGAACGCGCGCCGCGCGCGCGCGAACGCGTCGGGGCTGTCCAGCAGCCGCGCGTCGTGGTGCAGCACCAGGATCACGCCGTACAGCTCGAACACGAGTTCGGCCGCATCGGTGTCGGTGCGCAGCTCTCCGGTGTCGATCGCCTGCTGGATCGCGCGAGAAAGCTCGCGCTGCCAGGAACGCACCATCGCGACGAGCTCGTCGCGAACGGCACCCGGGCGATCGTCGTACTCCGTCGCGCCGGAGACCCAGATGCAGCCCTGTGCCGCCTCGATCGCGGTGCGGTCGAGCCAGCGCTCGAAGATCGCCCGCAGGCGAGGCAGGCCGCGCTTCTCCTTCAGGCTCGGCACCAGGATGTCATCGACGAAACGCCTCTCGTACACCTTGAGCACCGCGATCTGCAGGTCCTCGCGCGAGCCGAAGTGCGCGAACACGCCGCTCTTGGACATCTGCATGCGCTCGGCCAGCGTACCGATGGTCAGCCCTTCCAGGCCCCCGCGCGACGCGAGTTCGAGCGCGGCGTCTACGATCGCCGCGCGGGTCTGTTCACCTTTGCGCATCGGGTTCCTTGTTTTCGAACGATCGTACTATTTCTGTCGGGCGCGGCATTGTCAAATGCCTGCCCGGCCAAAACCGGCAAATTAGAGTTCGAGCTCTATTGGTGCGGCGCGTCATCGCCGCCCGTGCGCGGTGTCAGCCGGGCAAGGACAGGCCCGCGCCGGCGCGAACCGCGCCCCTCCGGTCCGCCCCGGAGATCGCCATCCGGCCCGCGCCGACCAGGGCCCAGAGCAGCAGCAGCGGAACCACGAGCGTCTGCAACAGGAAGACGACGATCACTTTGACGATGTGCTCGACGGTTCCTTCGACGGCCCGCTTGAATCGATCGACGCGATCTTCGACGCCGTCGCCCTGCGACCACCAGCGCCTGAACCGCTCGACCGCCGACTCTTTCGCCTGGCTCGCGTCGTTCGCCGGCGGCAGGCCCGTCATCTGCCTGGCGGACCGTTCGATGTCGCTCTGCGCGGCCTCGTAGTCCTGCGCCAGGAACCCTCGGAACGCAGCGTCGCTGCCCAGCGCGGCGAGCGGCACCGCAAACCGCACCAGCAG